>NZ_JAZLLZ010000110.1:0-5436 GCF_045598405.1 Sodaliphilus sp. | reverse complement strand
TTTGCTCCGATTAGCGTCCTACTGGACGCATCTGCTTGTTGATACTATACCCCCACCGCCACTTCGTTCGGCGGTGGGGGTTATTCAGGTATTGTCCTGCCGGACAATAAATTAGCAATATTTATTATCAAATGCTAAAGTTGAGAAAATGATAATACACTATCTGTGATGTAATTCCATTTTGCTTGCAGAGCAAGCTATTTTCAAAGCGAAGCATAAAATCAAAATAAAAATATTTTCTTTTTTTTACCGGACAACAATAATTTTCAATGAATAAAATCAGTGAGTTCAGTGTAATCTGCGCGGGGAGTTCCATTGGCACAATACCCATGTGCGTTAATAAACCTTAAAACGATTGCCGGCGATAGTCTCTGTTGCCAATTATTAGTATATTTGCAAGTTTAAAAAACGTTCATTATCGCCACCACTTGCGGGTGGCAGTGCGACTGCGATAGTGAAGCGGCATGTGACATTAACAAAATAACACCAAAATATGAAGACATCAAGTATCATTTCCCTTATTGTAGCCGTGATGGTTGCTTTCACTGGCAACGCTGTTCCGGCCAAGAAGATCAAGAACTTTGACAAGGCCTACAAGGCCTTTGAAAACCAGCAGTGGGACGAGGCAACGCGCCTGTTCAACGCCGCCATCAGCGAGAACGACCGCAACGCCTATGCGCTGGCCTACCTGGGATCAATCAAGCTCACGCAGGAACAGCCGCAGGAAGCTGCCGACCTGCTGAACCAAGCAGTCTCGCTCATGGACGAAAGCACTGACGGCACTTTCAGAGCGTGGGCTCACAACGAGTATAGCGCGGCATTGCTCGAGGCTGGCGACTCCAAAGCCGCCCTCGGCCAACTCGACAAGGCTGTGCAGCTCGCTCCCGCCAATGCACACTATGTGCTCGAGCGCGCAGTGATCAAATATATGCTCAAAGACATCAATGGCGCGCTGATAGACTCGGAAAAGGCACTCACTCTCGACCCCGACGAGGAAGACGCCGAGCGCGCCAAGGCCCTTAACGAAGCCTGCGCTACACGACTCAGCGGCAAGGCAGCAGTGGCCCAAGAGGGCGATGAGTTCGGCCACGACCTCGAGGAACGCGACATCGTGGCTGGCGACAATGCAGTTCTCCCCAAGTTTGCCGGAGGCAACGACGCCATGAAGATTTTCATCAAGAAAAATCTCAAATATCCCAAGAGCGCCATCAAGAAAGGCATCGAGGGAACCGTCAAGGTGGAATGTCGCATCGACGAGAACGGCAAACTCGTTGAGGCCGAGGTGCTCGAGGGCATCGACCCCGAGTGCGACAAGGAAGCCCTGCGCCTGTGCCTGCACATGCCCATCTTCACTCCCGGAACACTCGACGGCAAGCCACTCAAGAGCACCCTGCTCATTCCCGTGAAATTTGATCTCAAAAATCTTAAAAACAATAAGTAAATGAAAAAGGTATTAATCATCATGGTTGTGGCACTTGCTGCAATCAGCGCCGGCGCACAGACCGTGCAGGAGCATGAGACTCACATCAAGAACCAAGAGGAACTCATGGAGAACAAGAAAGACTCCATCAAGGACCTCGACTCACAAATCAAAGTGCTCAAGCAGCGCGTTGACAGTCTCAACAAGGAAGAGAAAAAAGTGAAAGAACAGATCAGCGCCCTCGAGAAACTCAAAAAAGGCCACGAGAACGACATCAAAGTGGCCGAGAAGACCCGCAAGTCACACTTCGCAAGCCGTGACAACCTCGTGTTTAGCACCGGCGTGGCCAGCGTGCTGCTCGCGCCCTACAACAAGATGGACGTGGAGGACGCGCTCAAGCACTTCGACGGAATGGAGACCAAAGAGGTGCTCAAGAAGAAAGAGCTTGTGCAGAACTACGGCAAGTACACCAAGAACCTGCGCGAATTCCTAGAGAAGCAGAAGATAGTCCTCGCCGGCGAGGGATGGGCAGTCCAAGACCCCAAGAGCGAGACCTACAAGAAATTCATGAAAGGGCTCAAGGGCACCAACTACTGGAAAATCTACGACGCCAGCACCAGGAACCCCTCAATCCCCTACCTCGACAACGTCATGGAGCAGGTAATGCAGCAAGCCACCAACGGCCTCAGCAACTCACGCCGCTTCGACGAAATCATCAACATGCTCTACAGCAACGACTATTAACGCCTAAATAGCGTCCAATAAACCGGTAGGCCCAGATGGCTTGGAAAACCCGGAACAATCCCGGTTTTCCAAGCCATTTAAGCCCCCGTGCCAGCAGCGTCAGCTGCTGGTCCAGCAACCGGTCTGCAATGAAAAAATTTCTTCTAATTTCGGATAATTTCTTTCAGTAAAAAAAACTCTGTGGCCTCTGTGGGAGATAGAGATAGATAGTTTCTTTCAGCAAAAACTCTGTAGGATAAAGGGTTACATTCCCAGGACGATGTTCACCAGAGCGTTCACATCCACCACATCTAACTCGCCGTCACCGTTCATGTCGGGGCTGTCGCCATACTTCGTCGCGCTCACGAGGTTCAGCAAGATGTTGCTCAAGGTGTTGAGGTCTTCAACATCAGCCGTGCCGTCGCCGTTGATATCGCCTGCAACGCTGGGCAGGGGAGTGCCAAGGTCCACCTCCAGCTTGATCGACTTCAGGCCCGAGGTGGGCGTGAACGCGTAGTTGTGGTTCTTGATCGACACAGTGCGTGTGGTGCCGTTAGTGTAGGTGTAGGTGGCCTTCCAGCCGTTGCCGGTGGTGAAAGCATAGAGAGGACGGTCCTGGTAGTAATTGCCCTTGAATTCAGCTCGCGTGAGCGGAATGTTCAGCATCTTCACCGGCTGCCCGTTGGTGACGATGTTCAGTGGGATGATGCTGCCCAGGTTGAAGTAGCTGGGGATGATGTTGTCGCGCAGATAGTCGCTGCGGTTCTCGCTCCACGTTATCAGGTTCTCGACATTGTTCCTCCAGCTGTTGTAGCCCAGGGGCTTGCCATAGGTCTGCAGGTGGTAGTAGTACTCGCTGTCGATCTCGTCCCTGATGCCCTCTAGGTGGGCGCGCACCTGGCTCTTGCGCAGGAAGTCGCCCAGATACACCGTGTAGCAGTCGATGATCTTCTCGCGGAACTCGGGGAACTGCCACAGCACCTGGAATATCTTCACGCGAGCCGGATTGTTGCCCTCGCCGGTGTCGTCCTCGTGGCCATTGGCGCGCAGCAGGAAGTTGAAGAACGTGCTGTTATAGCCGTTAGAGGCATAGAAGTCCATGTCTTTCATCACCATGCGCCACTTGCCGCCAGGAGCCGACGGGCGCCACATCACCATGTTGTTGCCGGGCCAGTCGGTGTTAGTGACAAACGACTGTGCCACAACGGTCTTGGCAAAGTTGTCAAAGTCCACGGCGGCATTCATCTGCTCATAGGTGGGCTTGCTGTTGACAAGCGCCATCAGCTCGTTGAACGAGTCCATTGTGCCCTGTTTCACCTCGGTGTAGTTCTCCACCATGTCGATGTCCTCAAGGCCGTCATAGTTGGCCTCGATGTTATCCTCGTTGCTGCGCTCGCGCAGGTCATAGATGCCGGCATACTGGCCGTTGATGTAGGCCACCACCTCGGTGTTCTCCATGTAGTCCAGGTTCTCAGCGTTGCGGCCAAACATGGTCTGCCCTGCCTGGTCGGCGATGCGGTTGCTGGTGAAGCAGTTGCCGCCGTTGCGCAGCACAAATGACTTCACCTCGGTCACCTCGGGCTTATCCTCCCAGAAGGGGTAGGCAAAGCGCTTGTTGCCAAATCGCTTCTGCGTATATACCGCCAGCGACTTCTGCGGCATCACGCGCGTGTAGGCACCGTGCACGCGGCACTCGCCCATCTGGTTGATCACCGCGGGTGAGCCGGTAGCGTCAAAGTACTCTATGTTGATGGGGCGGCGCCAGTCTTCTTGGTAGTTGTAGCCGGCAAAGATGCCCATCCACTCGTCGGTGAAATACTTCTGGTCAGTGTTTATCGAGATCACCGGCAGCTTCAGCGCGCGGGGATGGAAGATGAACGACTCGGTCACGGCGTTGGGCGACGCAGCCTCGGCCGAGATGAGCTTGGCACGCACCACGGTGGTCGAGGCGATGCGCATGCGCACATTGGTCGCGGTGCTGTTGCTCGACGTGGTGGGCTCGCTGCCGTCGGTGGTGTAGTACAGGCGCGTGTCGGCGGGCACGGTCACGTCGGCAGGCATCGAGAGCGTGAGATAGAACGACGAACCGCCCACCTGCACCTTGCCCTTGTTGCTGAACACGGGGTCGGGCAGCACCTGGGTGATTACCTCGGGCTTATTAGCCTCGCCGGGGGTAGAAGTCTTCATGAAACCCCACGTGTTGCTGTCCTCGCCCAAGCGGCCGTAGGACACGTTGGGGGCAAGCATCTTCTTGTAGCTCACCTTATCCACAATCTCGCCGCTGGGGTTAAACAGGTACAGGGTACCCTTGCCGGTGTCCAGGCGCATATCCACGTGATAGCCCGAGGGACCCGTCTTGTCGGTGTAGATCACAAAATACGTGCCGGCACGAGCCACGGCTCCGCCGCTGATGCGCGTCGCCTCCTCAAAGTTCTCGGTCTCGCCCAGGCGGTAGCCCGCCATGCGGAAATTGGTCGTGCCGTTGTTATAGAGCTCCACCCACGAGTCGGGGAACTCATTGTCGGCATAAAGCGAACTGATATTAGCCTGCATGATCTCATTGATCTGCAGCTCGGCGCTGGCATGCATCGAAGCCCCAGCAACGGTAAGTATGCATAATAGTTTTTTTATGTTCATCGGTGTCGAATGTTATTATTTACGTTTCACATGCAGAAAATCCGCATTACAAAGGTAAAAAAAATATTTTTCAAAAAACCGAAAAGCAATAAAAGTGCCATTTTTTGCAACTTTCGTGATATTTTCCCGCCTCCCCGTCCCTTTATCTCCCACAGAAGGGCACAGAGATTGGTTTTTACTGAAAGAAATTAAAATAATTAGAATAATACATGTTTCGCAAGTTTCGCAAGTTGTAATTTACTGTCTTGCATAGGAATAAAGTATTTTATATTTTCAGCTTATTTTCAGTGTATTTCAAGCGCAGCGCCACCACCTAAATACAACCTAAGAGAAAAGGCGCTTCGCTTGAAATCAACTAAAAATCTACAAAAAATAATTCTTCGTCAACACCCTCTAGGTAGCACAAATGCGCTAGCAACAATATTCCAAATGATGTTGTTTTTGTCCTTTTCCCCTTCATTTTAGGCATAAAACCCTAATCAAATACAATGTGGGAGATAATAAAATTTCTTCTAATCCTTAATTCCGCAGCACTTTTGTTAACAATTTTTATAATATCCTGAGCAACAAAAAGTTGCCCAGGATTTTGTCATGTCGGTGATTTCACTTAATTTAGTGCTGCAAATAAAACCAAACGAACCACCAACACGACATCG
>NZ_JAZLLZ010000109.1:0-26323 GCF_045598405.1 Sodaliphilus sp. | reverse complement strand
GGCGACGCTGTCGCTCTGCCGTGGGTGAATGGTGCTTCGGGCAACATTCAGAATAATGTGGTCTTTACCCGGGACCGCTACAACCAATGGGGATGCAATTGGGGTCCCGCAACAGATGCACTTTCGTGGCAACCGTATCTCATCACTATTGTCAAGCGAATATGCCAGGCTCTCGGCTATTCGTATGACTTTACGGAGTGGGAGCAGACAGATTACTTATACCTGCTCATCTGCAACACTCTGCCTGCCGCGTGGGAAATACCGCAGTTCGCCCGTGCACTTCCGCACTGGACAGTAGCGGAGTTCTTCGAGAAACTTGAACTCTTTCTTAACTGCGAATTTGACATCAACCACAAGGCGAAGGAAATCACTTTCGCCTTCTCCCGTGACGTCATTGCCTGTGCAGATCCTGTCGAGCTGCAGTCGGTGTTCAATGACTACTCGGCAAGCATCACCCAAGAGGAAGATGACAAATGCGAGTACCGGGAGGCGCAGAACATCGAGTTTGCAGAACGTAATGATGAGATGTGGAAGTACGAGTCCTGCCGTTGGTTCGTGGAGGACTGCATACGGAACGGACGAGTGCAGTCCTACGATATGCTATCGCAACTCGTGGCGGCTACACGTCAGTACTCGGTCATCCGTTCTTATGGCAGGAACATGGGGATGAATAAACTGTTCTATGCCCGGGATGTGGACACTTACTTCCTCATCCGTGCCTACAAGAATGTGCCTGTCATCGAAACGAGGGAGGAGGTGGAGTATGTGGACGGCAACGAGTACCACAATTTCTACAACTATAAAATCAACGAGTACCACTGCTGCCTGCAACCAGTCAATCAGTTCGGGGCCCACATCGTCAATGACTCTGACGATGCAAAGGCGATTACTCTTGATTTTATACCTGCTTGGATTGATGAACTCGACGAGAATCAGGGTAACTGCCTGTTTCTCTCTTTCTCGTCCTACAACGAACCCAATCCAAATGGGGAGAGGATAGGCGGTGTTATCCAAACCGCAGAGGAGGGCGAACTCATTCAGCCTTATCTCGTGCAGGAACTCGAGAACGGCGAGCATGACAAAGCCGTGGAATACTATTCCAAGATCTTTGTCGCTTTCTGGGACGGAGCTGTGGAGGCTACGGGCAAGCATCCGCACCCTTACACCGACAGCGTGATTGTCCGTCATGACGGCACAATCTTCCGTCCCCACTACTCGTTGCGCATCAACCGCAACAATGGAATGATGCGGTTCAGCACCCACAAGATAGAAACAAAGAGAAAGTACACCTTCACTTTCCTCGCCGACAGGATCCCGAACATCCGCTCGGTTTTCTTCATCAACGGCAAGAAGTACCTATGTGAAAAACTGACTGCGACCTTCACCGAGTCAGGTCGCAGCCAGCTTATCAAAGGCGATTTTTGGAAGGTTCGGTAGTGTATTGCTATACGCAAATTGGTACACTTTTCTTGACACAAACAAGAACACTATTTAGTATATGAATTGATACGCAATTTGATAGGCAAATTAGTACGCAAATTAGTACACACATTGGAACACCCAAATTTGGTGTTTCCAATATGTTATCTTATTCCGTATAGAACCCAGTCTAACACCTTTCTGTTAGCTTCATCAATCTTCTTATTATTGAAGTTGATGTAGATGGCTGTTGTCTCACATCCGAACGAGTGGCCGAGGGCGTGAGAGATTGTTTCCATGGGAATATCAAGGTCTGCTGCTATTGTCGCCCATGTATGGCGAGCCCAATAGGCAGATATATCAGGAAACAATGGATGGAATATCTTTTTACCTCCAAGTCCTTTGCGTTCCATTGGACCAATCCTTTTCAATGCTTTGTTCATGTGATTTGCCAAGTCATGGTAATCAGTGTAGCGGTCAAGAGCATCTATTAGCCAGTTCTTGCCTCGATATTTGTTTATGATTTCAAGAGCCTCTGGCTCAACCTTTATTGAATATAGCTTGTGTGTTTTTGCTCGGTTATATTCAACACGACCATTGGTTATTTCTTTCAAGTGACACAAATCCACAGGATTGATGCCTATAAGCATAAACATCAGTTTGAACATATCCAAATGAATCTTTGCATATTCCTCTACAGGATAGTTGAATAGTGTTCGCAAGTCCTCAACAGAAAGGGAACGTTTACGGGTGGGCTCATATACCAACTTAAACCTGCGGAACGGATAATAAGTAGTTATCTCATTGTCTATGGCATCGTTGAAAACTGCGCGAATGCAGCGATGAAGGATATTACGAGTGTTCTTCTTGTGGGTTGGGGACAGAAACTTGTCAAATCCATTCAGCCAATCCTTGGTAATGTCCTCGAACATAAGGTCTTCAACTGGTTTGAAATCGTATAACTCGGACCCGTTGTAGTCCTTAATCTTGCCAAAAGCCCTTTCGTATATTTTATATGTACCTCCAGTTTTAGTATTCATAAATACCTCATAACGGTAAACGAAGGACTTTTTGCGACTCTCCTCTTTTTGCTTTTTCTCTGCCTTCTCGGGATCAAGTCTGAGTTCTGCTTCCTCCTTGATGTCGCTTGCAGTTACAGAACCCAATATGCCATCATCAGCATATTGTAACATCAGCCTGTCCATTAACTGTTGACATTTGGCTATATATGCCTTTATCGCCAAATTCTCATTTCGCCCCGATTTTAAGATTCCTTTTCTATTATCCCACTGATTGGGTAACAAACGAATTGAAGATAGAGAAACATAAGATTGCCGATTCTTGTGAGTAATCGCAATCTTCAACATACATGTGCCATCTTTGCCTGGCCTTCTAGTGTCTAGGTAGAATTTCCAATTTGCCATTTTCTTTTTAACGGCTATCGCATGTCATTTAATTGCTCATTCTTTCTTTTATGTACATGGATTACCAGTATTTTTTGCTAATCTATTGTACTTTACCACTTTAACTCAAAATTTATGTACATGGATTTGTACATGGATTTTGTCATAGAGTGGCATATTATGGCATAAAATGACACACAAACTGCCTTTTTTTTAAGGCAATTAGCGTCAAAAAATGCAATTTTCACCTTGGATTATCGCTTGTAACTAACTGAATATTAGTGCGTTGCCGAGTGAGCGATAGACGGGACTCGAACCCGCGACCCTCGGCTTGGGAAGCCAATGCTCTACCAACTGAGCCACTATCGCATGGGGGCGTCGAAATTGAAATCGACGCAAATTTGTCATTAAATCGGCCTTATGCCACCTAACAACTTGGGATGCAAAGGTACAAATTCTTTTTGATTTTTACAATGCCCGCCCTTATTATTTTAGGTTAATTGCATCAACAGAACTTTGGATGTGTCCCTTTGATGAGGCTCCAAACACAACTGACTGCACGTTTAGCCCATTGACATATTCAAATGACTGAGCCGGAGTGATTGACCCAGATGCCAGTACATTCATTGCCATCATTTGATACTTGGTGGGGTCATTCTCTGCCAAGACACGCTCATACTCTTCTTTTGATGGATGCATGTTGAAGCCTGCCGCATTTATGCTTGAACAGATTACTACGTCTTCAATGTCCCATTCTTCCAATTTTGCTTTTAGGTAAGGCATATTGAGGGTGATAAAGCCCGGCAAAATACCATATTTCTTGCGGATGAACTCGCAGTAACGCTGGAAGAAGTCAGGAATATCATATCCAAGGATAAGGTCGGTGATAACGTTTTGCAGGAATAGGCACTTGACATTGAGCCCCTTGAACATCTTGTACTCAACATCAATAAGCATTTCCATCATCTTGATGGCGTCTTTGCCAAATGCAGCCGAGGCACCCTTGGCAAGCATGCTCAACACGCCCATCGTAGAGTTGTTTTTGAACAGCACTTCATTGATTGCGGGGAAGATGCCTAATTCGTTCACCATGTTGGCGTACTTGTGGGGATAAGGTATCGATGGATACCAAGCGATATCGCCATATTTGCTCTTGTTCTCGCGGAAGTAGTCGCAAATATCCATTGCTCGCTCATTGCTGTTGAGCATCACGGCCTTAACGCCACACTCAAATGCGTTGTCATAGACATCAAGAATATTCTGAAGCTTGCTGAATCTCTTCATCATCTCTTCGGCTTTCTCCTGTGAGCGGTGATTGATACCGAAGAACTGATTGTCGCCAAAAACTATTTTATCAATTTGTTCCATTGTGATGAGTCTGAATTAATCGTTGTCAAAAATACCCTTGAATATCGTCTGGTCCTGTGCTGCCTCGGCAAATGAGCAACCGGTGCTCTGACGTCCCTCGAGTATCGCATCGGCAAAGGCGTACAGCTGGTTAGTAAAACTTGTACCGCGCACGTAATAGGGGGTTGGATCGGGAATCATGTTCATGGGTTCGGTTGTCCAGCCTTCTTCTAGGCCAAGTTCCTTGTTTGCCTCTCTGAGGTAAATTTTGTATCCGTACAGGTCGGCCTGTATTTTACCCTTGGTGCCATGGAAATCAAGCTTCATCATGGGTTTTCGGTATGTATAATCACACCAGTTGACGTGCACGTTGGCAGTGACACCGCCTGCATACTTAATGTCGGCGCAGACTACGTCTTCAACATTCTCGCTATAAACGTTGTTCATCATGGAGCTCACAAGTTTCTCGGGCTTGCCCATGAAGTATTCCAGCAGGTCAATGACATGCGACCCCATTTCATACACAGCACCACCGCCGTTCTCGCGCTTTGCGCGCCAGCCTTTTCCACTTTGTGGTTTAGAGATGGTGTTGGCCAGGAATTCAGCCTTCACATGGCACACTTTACCTATCGCCTGAGCTTTGAGCAGTTGTTTCACCTTGTTAAATACGGGGTCAAAGCGATATACATACCCCACCTGATTTACAAGTCCTTTCTGGTTGAAGATGTCGGCCAGCTCGGCAGCTTTAACGGGGTCGGTAGTAAATGGTTTCTCACAGAACACTGCAATACCCTTTTCACTTGCCATCTTGCACACCTCGTAGTGAAGGGGTGAGGGTGTGCACACGATAATACCGTCTAAGTCGCCGGCAGCGAGCTGCTCTTTATAGTCCTTATAGGTATTAAGCTTGGGCAAGTATTTCTTGAGCATGCTCAAGATCAACTCTGATGTGTCTGAGACTGATACTATCTCTACAGAGGGGTGTGTGTTGATAATGGAATAATGAGTCAAGCCCATGCGTCCCATTCCAACAACTCCGATGCGTACTTTATCCATAATAAGTATTATATTTTCAATTTCTCAATTACTTCTCGTAGCTGAGAATCAGTTGTTTAATGTAATTGTAAGTTTGCTCGCCCTTGTCTAGTATCGCCGTGCTGGCTTCGCGTGACTGAGCGCTTGCTAGTATTTCCTGCATGCGTTGCGCATTAAGTTTGGGCTCATACATCATGATGCCATTGTCGATAAGAAATTTATCCACATCGAGCAGGGCATCTTGATATACCGAGATTGTTGGAATGCCCACTACTGCCATTTCGCGAGTCATGGTACCACCAGCACCTATGAACATAAAGCAGTCCTTGGCTATCTCGTCAAACTGTAATGGTTTGTCACAAACCACAATACCCTTGTATTGCTCGCCCTTGTAATGCTCGGCTTGGGCTTCGTTGCGAGGCAGGATGATTACCTGATAGTCGTCCTTGATCGACTCTAGTACGGGGTCAAGGAAATAGCTTTTACCCTTGTAATATTGAGCGGTCTGTGGCTCGGTGCGCACGTATATCTTTTTTGATTGGTCACCTGTCGCCTTGAAGCCTTTATACTTTTTCCACAGATAAATTCCCTCTTTTACGCCTTTGTACTGCGTTACTTTTTTCTCGCTGACTAATGCGTTGCACACGTTTTCCTTGCTTATAAACTCGGGAACGAGTACCTTGTTGGCAAAGATGAAACTAATCTTGTTTCCTGCCGCATGCTCATTGTCATTGGTATAAATGGTAGGAATACCTGCCAGTGAACCAGCAATGGGCGAGTAAAAAGAGCTTTGTGAGATACCCACATCTATCTTTTTACCCTTTAAGAATTTATACAACTCAAGCACACGCACAAAGAACCCCATGGCCTTCTTCCACGTCGATTTGCCATAGTGCTTGCCCACGATGGTGTACTCCATGTGATACAAGTCGAGCAGGTCGATAGTGTTGGCCAGTGGCCTGCAAGTGATAGTCACATCGTGGCCTTCGCTTTTAAGTTCTTCAATAAGCTGCTTGAAGAAGTTTATATGTGGCGAGTTTGTTAAATCAAACCAAATATTCATCTTGTATTGAAAATCGCAAATAACCTAAATTCTGCAACATTTTGTTAAGGATTTTAATATCCTGTTCCACAAAATGTTGTTTGAGATTTTGCTCTGTCGTAGTTTTCCGCTTATTTCAGTGTCGCAAAATCAAACAAGCAAAATTTAACAATTCATGCAAAAATACAAAAAAAAACTGAAACGATAGCAACTTTTGGATGAATTTTTCATATCATGGTTTTTGAGCAAAACAAAACCGGCTTATATTAATTTATTAAGACGGCGTTTCCAAGAGATATGTGTAACCGTCATCTCGTCTTGTTGACGAGGTGGCTGCCTGAAAAATGTTTTGTTCCCTAACTAATGCGGTTAGAGGTCGATTCCCACTACGCTGTCGCCTGTTTCGCGCTTGTAGTAGCGTATTGTGAGTGTGTCGCCTATTTCCCATGAGACGTCCTCGCTTGACTCTAGTTCGAAGTTGAGTGTGTCGTCGCCGACTTGCAGATCTATGTTGCGTCGTGCTCCGTCGATTACTACTCCGGTTACTTCATGGAGTGCGTCGCTGTCGCCTTCGGTCATGAGTGAGTCGATAATGCTGTCGTTCTGAGTTTCGGCATTGTCGGCGTTATCGTCGGCGCATGATGCGATGCTGAGTGCGAGTGCTGCTATTGATATGTAAACAATTCTTTTCATTGTTGTTTTGTATAGTTGCATTTTGAGTGCAAAGGTAGTTTTTTTTCTTTGAGTTTCAAAATTTTTGTTGAAGAAAAGTGGGAGGTGGGGCAGAGGCTTGCGGTTCGAGGCTGCCTCGGAATACTGGACACCGCCTTTACTGGATGCCTGGGCTGGTTTGATGCAAAAAAACAAGCGCCGTCACTGTGGTGTGGCGGCGCTGTGTTTATTGCGCTTGTCCCGCGTGATGTGGGACTTTGCGTTCAAGTGTGATTACTCACCTTTCTCGAGTTTCTCCTTGAGAGCTGCGAGGCTGCTGATGTCGCCCAGAGTAGTCTTCTCAACGGGAGTTGCTGCTACAGCTTCTTCAGCTGCGGGCTTTGTAGCCTTCTTAGCGGTCTTGCGAGCTTCCTGCTTCTGCTCATCTTCGAAGATGCGGCTGTGTGACAGGATGATGCGCTTAGCGTCCTTGTTGAATTCGATTACCTTGAACTGGAGCTTCTCGTCTTGCTGAGCTGAAGTTCCGTCTTCCTTCACGAGGTGCTTGGGAGTTGCGAAGCCTTCAACACCGTGGGGTTGCAGGTTGATAACTGCGCCCTTGTCGAGGAGGTCAGTGATAACGCCTTCGTGGATGCTGCCTACAGTGAATACTGTCTCGAATACGTCCCAAGGATTCTGCTCGAGCTGCTTGTGGCCAAGGCTCAGGCGGCGGTTTTCCTTGTCGATTTCGAGAACGACAACGTCGATGTCGGCACCGAGCTGAGTGAACTCACCGGGGTGCTTAACCTTCTTAGTCCAAGAGAGGTCGCTGATGTGGATAAGGCCGTCAACGCCTTCTTCGAGCTCAACGAATACGCCGAAGTTGGTGAAGTTGCGCACCTTAGCGTTGTGCTTAGAGCCAACGGGGTACTTGGTCTCGATAGCCTCCCAAGGATCGTCCTTGAGCTGCTTAACACCGAGAGACATCTTGCGCTCTTCGCGGTCGAGTGCGAGGATCTGAGCGTCAACAACGTCGCCTACCTTCATGAAGTCCTGTGCTGAGCGGAGGTGCTGTGACCAAGACATTTCGCTAACGTGGATGAGACCTTCAACGCCGGGAGCTACCTCAACGAATGCGCCGTAGTCATACATAACCACAACCTTACCTGTTACCTTGTCGCCAACAGCGAGGTTAGCATCAAGCTTATCCCAGGGATGGGGCTGGAGCTGCTTGAGACCGAGAGCGATGCGCTTCTTGTCGTTGTCGAAGTCGAGGATAACGACGTTAAGCTTCTGGTCGGGCTCAACAATGTCAGCGGGATTGTTCACGCGGCCCCAAGAGAGGTCGGTGATGTGGATGAGACCGTCAACGCCACCGAGGTCGATGAATACACCGTAAGTGGTGATGTTCTTAACGGTACCTTCGAGTACCTGACCCTTCTCGAGTGTGTTGATGATTTCTTTGCGCTGCTGCTCGATCTCGGCCTCGATGAGAGCCTTGTGAGAAACAACAACGTTCTTGAACTCTTGGTTGATCTTTACAACCTTGAATTCCATGTTCTTACCAACGAATACGTCGTAGTCGCGGATGGGCTTAACGTCGATCTGGCTGCCGGGCAAGAATGCCTCGATGCCGAATACATCAACGATCATACCACCCTTAGTGCGGCACTTGATGTAACCCTTGATAACCTCGTCTTTTTCAAGCGCTTCATTAACGCGATCCCAGCTCTTAGCCATGCGAGCCTTGCGGTGTGAGAGGATGAGTTGACCTTTCTTGTCTTCCTGGCTCTCAACGAACACTTCTACAGTGTCGCCTACCTTCAGGTCGGGGTTGTAACGGAATTCGTTAAAGGGAATGATGCCGTCTGACTTAGCACCGATGTTAACTACAACCTCACGCTTGTTGATAGAGATTACAGTACCTTCGGTTACTTCTTTGTCCTTGAAAGAACCAAGAGACTCGTCATAGGTTTTTTCCAGTTCCTCGTAAGATTGACCTCTTTGGGTTTCACCTTTCTCATAGGCATCCCAGTCGAAATCTACGATGGGAGAATTTTTTAATTCTTCGCTCATTTAATTAAATTGTTAATAAAATTAGTTAATTACACGCCTGGAAGATTCGTTCCCTCCAAACGTAACTGCAAAATTAATGCAAAAATCTGAAACTCACAAGTTTTTTCGCTTTTTTTCTTTTAAAGAGGACGGAAGAGGACTTTAGAGGACGAGAGAGGATGGAAGAGGACTTTAGAGGACGGAAGAGGATGGGAGAGGACTTTAGAGGACGAGAGAGGATGCAAGAGGACGGGCGAGGAAGTTTTCCTCTTTTATCCTCTCCAGTCCTCTTGCATCCTCTCTCGTCCTCTAAAAAAATCCTCTTTTTTTTAAAAAAAACTTCTCTTTGTTATGGATTTTTGCGGGGAAATCGTTATCTTTGTCTTGTTGTTAACTCGTTTATAACCATGGATAATAATAAGATATTACTTGATGGCGCTAACTGGAAAAAGTTGCGCTTCTACCAAAAGTCGGAGGCGCTTTATCAGATGACTTTTGTGTTTTGCGAGCGCTTTCTGCCCAAGTATGGTGACCGCACTGTTGACCAGATGGTGCAAGCAGCCAGGTCGGGCAAGCAGAACATCATCGAAGGTTCGGAAGACGGCAAGACTTCAACCGAGATGGAACTGAAACTACTCAATGTGGCCCGTGCAAGTATCCATGAGTTAAGAGAGGATTACAGGGATTTTCTGCTTTCCAGGCATCTGCATCTTTGGGACAATAATCACTGCCGCTACGAGGGGATGCGCAAGTTCACAGTAGCCCACAATTGCCTTGATGATTATGAGCCTTTTTCATGAAGTGGACTGCCGAGGAGATGGCCAACACGGGCTACACAATGTGCTGCCAGATAGATGTGATGATGAACGGATACCTGAAAATGCTTGAAGAACGATTCAAAACCGAAGGGGGAATTAAAGAACGCATGCACCGTGTGCGCACCGGTTATCGCAGCGATCAGGACAATAAGGTGCACGAAATGGAAGCCATCATTGCCCAGCAAGCACAAAGGATAAAGGAACTTGAACTTGAAATCAAAAGGCTTAAAAACTCTTGACGCATGCCACAGCACCCCTCGGTGAAGCACACCCCGACTCGGTATTTGTGTTCATAAACTAATTTTTAGAATTATTAACTAGTAACTTTTGGTTTTATTTATTGTGTATATCAAAAAAAAGTGTTAGTTTTGCACCGATAATAATTGTGCTACATACATTTATTTATATATTAACTTAAACTTAAACAAATTATGAAGAAATTTTTACTCTTCGCTGCTGCTGCAGTAGCAATGGGCGCTAGCGCTCAGACTCTTACTCAGGTATGGTCAACACAACAGATTCCCGTAGGTTCAGTATGGGGTGGTGACGCTCGTCAGGGTGTAGGTGTAGGTGGTAAGTACTACATCAACAACGCTGCAACTCAGGCTGTTGAGGTTTACGGTGCTCAGGGCCTTGAGAAGTCTATTGAGACTGGTTACGGCTGGAGCATCTGTGCTGACGACGCTGGTAACATCATTTCTCGCGCAGGTACACCTGGTGCTGGTGCATCTCTCTCAACCGACTCTGTTCAGCTCAACATCGTTCCTGCTGACGGTAGTGAAGTAAGAAAGATCTCTCTTGAGGGTCTTGACGGCCTTGCAACTGCTCGTGTTGACTATTTCGGACACGCATACGGTGATGTAGTTAACGGTAATGGTTATCTCATTGTTTCTCAAAATGGCGAAACTCAGCCCTATGCTATCGCATTTGCTGATGGTGATGTTGATCCCGACAACAGTTTCCCCATGGTTGTGGATGCTGAACTCATGGGCTTTGCAACTCAGTCAACTCTCGGCTTCTCTTATGTAGATGCTGATGGTGCACAGCACGCAACCTTGATGGTTCGCAACGGTGGCAAGTTCCAGGATCTTACTCTGAACATGGAAGACGGTGTTCTCGGTGAGCAGGTTAGTGAGGTTGCTGACGTAGTTGTAAACCGTGGTGCTGATGCTGGTGGCGAAATCTTCAAGCTGGGCGAGAAGCTCTATGCTGTTTATCCCAAGAAGGACGTTACAGGCGCATTCAACTACCTCGATGGTTTTGAGATTGCTGAGCTTGGCAGTGAAGAACCCGTTGTAGTTGCTGAGGTTGATCACACTTACACTGCTGACCAAAACAAGGGTGCTGGTAACTGGACTACAGTTGAGCCCGTTGACGACTGCACTGTTAACATCTACCACTACTATGTAAACGGTTTTGTTGCAATGTACACCTTCGAGGTTCCCCAGACTGCTGTTAACGACATCAACGTAGCTAAAGAAGTTAAGGCTTACAAGACTATCGAGAATGGCCAGGTTGTTATCGTTAAGGGTGACGCTAAGTACAACGTAGCTGGTCAGGCTATTAAGTAAGAGATAAAGAACGCCCGTTAGCGGGCTATAAGAACGGTGCTGCGCACCTATAAGATTTTAAGAGATTAAGATTTTAGGACTTTAAGATGGGTGCTGCACTTTCTGTTGGAAAGGAAATCTATTTCCCCTTTTAATATTATTGCTCGGCAATCGGTGCTCTGGTACTGGTTGCCGAGTTTTTTCTCATGTTATTTTTGCACAAGTGAAAGTTATTACTTATATTTGTGGCAGGTATTAAACAAAACCTTATTATTTACTTAAAAACTAATTATTGAATTATGAAGAAAATGTTACTTTTGGCTACTGTTTTAGTAGCATTCAGCGCTAACGCTAAGCTGACGATTGAACAGAAGTGGCAGAGCACCAATCTGCCCGCTGGAGTTAACGACAACCGCCAGGGTGTGGGCCACAACGGCAAGTTCTATATCCAGGACAAGGCCACCAGGTCGGTTTATTTATTTGATGAGAATGGCATGACCGGTGATTCATTCACCACCGGCGGCAACTGCGGTATTGCGTTCGACGACGCTGGCAACATCGTTGTGAGCTGTTCTGCTTTCCCCAATGCATGGGGTGATGGCACCGAAATCAAGGTGATTAATCCCGAGACAGGCGAGTGCAAGTACTATGAGCTTCCCGCTGGTGCCGTTCAGGGCCGTTGCGACTTCCTGGGCCACGCCAAGGGCAACCTCATGGAGGATGGTGAGCTATATCTCGTGGGTGCAAACCAGACTGGCGTTTATCGCCTCGTGATTGCTTACGGCGAGGTGGACGAGGACAACTCTTACGAGGCACTCCTGGAGAACGGTTCGGCTTCAAGCAGCACTATCGTTAATGCGTTTACCGACGCTAATGGCGACGATGCTCTCCTCTACGTGTACCGCTCAGGCGCTCCCCGCGTGTGCACATTTGAGGGTGACAACTTGGTTTCAACAGCACTCACGCTGCCGGGCAAGGGCACTTGCAACGGCGCTCAGGCATTTGCGCTCGGCGGCAAGAACTATGTGGTTTATCCCACACTTCCCAACTATCAGGATGGTTTCGCAGTAGCCGAGATAGGCGCTGAGGAGGCTGAGTTTGAGGTAATGCCCACTGGCAAGCAGACCAACACATTCCAGTGCAACTGGCTCAATGTGGAGGTTGTTGACGAAAACACCGCTATGCTCTACCAGTACCAGCCCGGCGGACACATGAGTGTTTATGAAATCAAGGTTGAGCAGCCCAAGTATAGCCTTGTGGGCTATATCAACGGTGCCGACTATGGCTGTGAGGCCGACTATGAGAACCCTGGCGAGTATATCTTTGAGAATGGCAAGCTCAAAGTGACTTTCAACGAGCCCTCTTACGTATTTGTAAAGACCACCGACAACAGCAAGTGGTTCCTCTCTCCCGTATATGTTCCCTTCAATGCCGAGTATATACATGGCGACTTCTACAATGGTGCTGATTGCACAGAGAAGATGCAGGTGCCTGCAGGTGAGGTTAACTTCAGGCTCACAGTTGTGGATGCTGATCATCTCTACCTCAGTGCAACAAGCGATTTCGAGGAAACCTATTACATGAAGCACCCCTGGGGCGGTGGCGACTGGACTTGGCTCCCGATGACCAAGCTCGAGGATGTACATGGCGGCATGAAGCTTGCTGAGGAAGGCGACACCTACTTTGTTGACGCCGAGTATGGCGACGCTGGTGTGAATGTAAACACCGCTGCGAGCGACGACGGTGCACAGTGGTTTGCCGAGCCCACACTCATGACTGATCTTGCTGTGGGCGACATGTGCCGCTTCACTTACTATGCAGGCAGCAATACTGTTGACATCCGCAAGGTGCCTAATCCTGTAACCGCAGTCAATGACCTCAACGTGAAGTCTAGCAAGGTTTATAAGGTGATTGAGAACGGTCAGGTAGTTATCGTTAAGGGTAACGTTCGCTACAACGTGGCTGGCCAGATGATAAAGTAAGAATTTAAGGGTTTAAAAGTTTAACCGTTTAAAGGTTTAATCGTTTAAAGGTTTAATCGTTTAAAGGATTAACTGCTTAACCTCTTGATTTTAGTAGGAAATCTATTCCCCCTTTTAATATTATCGCTCGGCAATCGGTGCTATGGTGCTGGTTGCCGAGTTTTTTTTGAAAATAATGGGGTGGGAATTTGGTGGTTAATATAATAATGTGTATTTTTGTAGATGAAACTAATATAAACCATTTAAACTAATTTTATTAACTAAATTAAAAAACTAAAAGTATGAAAAAATCATTACTCTTAGCAGGTCTTATCGCTATGGGCCTTGGCGCAAGCGCACAGACTCCTTTCGCCTATGGTATTTCGGGCGAACGCGCTGGTGACTTCTTGGGTGTAGAATACGCCCTCAATGCTGGTGCACAGAACGTAGAACTCCAGCTGGTTAATGTTCAGACCAAGGAAGTTGTTGCAACTGAGCCTCTCGGTGGAGCAACAAATGGCAAACATGAGGCTTCTATGAGCCTTGAAGGTCTTGCTGATGGTGTTTACACCCTTCAGATTGCAGTTTATGGTGAAGCTCTTACCGAGCCCAAGCAGGTGTTCAGCGACTTTGGCACAGGCCAAGCTCACCAGTTCTGGAGCCCCTATGGCATCGCTTGCGACAACAACCCCTTGAGCCCCAACTTCGGCCGCGTTCTTTGCAACGAGTCACAGACAAGCGTTCCCGCTAGCTACTTCGCAGGTGGCAAGGTAGGTCTCTTTGAGTACACTCCCGCTGGCGAGTTTGTTGCTTATCACAACCCTCTGGAAATCCGCACAGACTTCTGCCCCGATGGCAGCACTCGTGCTTTCAACTTCAAGAAAATCCGCATCTCTAAGGATGGCCGCATCTTTGTGGGCGTTGACAACTGCGTTGACAATCCCGTTTACGAGCTCAGCTCTGACCTCCAGACTTGGACTCCCCTCTTCGAAGGTACACTTGATGCCGAGACTGGTTACATTAACGACGCTGAAGGCAAGTTCATCGCAGGCCCCAGCGCAGCGTTTGACATTGCTGGCGAAGGCGAGAACCTGAAGCTGGTTAACCTTGCTTGCAAGGGTGGTCAGGTATTTGCTTATGGTAACTTCACTACTCACACTTACGACCTGGGTACAGCTACTTCAGTTAGCACTCCCGTGGGCGACATGGACGAGGTAATTCCCCTGAGCATGCAGTACACTATCTCAGCTCAGAGCGTATCTCTGGCTATGGATCAGGACGGTAAGGGTATCTGGTACGCACAGTATCGTGGCACTCCCACCGAGGCACAGCCCGCTATCAAGCACGTTTCTCTCAACGCCGACGGCGAGTGGGAAGAGGACTACAGCGACGTGACTACAGTTGTTCGCGGTGGTGGTATCGCTTGGAACAAGGACTACACAATGCTTGCTATCCCCAAGGGCAACAACCTGCTGGGTGTCTATGAGGTAACCGAGGGTGAAGCTGGTCCCGTTCTCAACGAGATCCACAGCCTCTCAGTTTCAAGCATCCGCGGTTTCAACGACATCGCTTGGGACTATGCTAACAACATCTACGCTTGCGACAACGGCAAGGAGGTTCTCCAGCAGATTCAGCTCCCCAACGTAAAGGCATCTAACAGCATGGTTAAGGAGAACGAGGTAGAACCCGTTGTAACTCCCACCGACATCACATTCGAGGTAAAGGCTACTGCAGTTAAGGATCTCAACACCGAGGTTGCTAAGACTGTTAAGTACATCGAGAACGGTCAGGTAGTTATCGAGAAGGCTGGCGTTAAGTACAACGTAGCTGGTCAGGTAATCAAGTAATTGATTTATTCCTTAAATAAAAAAAAGCACTCCGCAAGGGGTGCTTTTTTTATAGCCTGGATAGCCTGGATAGCCTGGATAGTTTTATTTTCTATAGCGGCTTTAACGGCTATAAAGGCTATTCAAGCTATAGCGGCTATCTAGGCTATTAAAATTCTATGCCGTGCTGCTTGAGCAGTTGTTTTAGGCGGGCGTTTTCGGCCTCTAGTTGCTTGAGGCGGTCGTCGATGCCTTGACGATAGCCCGTGCGTGCTGCATACATGCGTTCTTTTATTCCGCCATTCTCTACAAAGTCCTTTTCAAGCACTTTGAGATAACTGTTGATCATTGCATCTACCATGTGACACAAGGTGATGGCACAATTGCAACATTCTTCATCATTCCATTTCTCAAAGAAAGTCTCATATTGTTCAAGATCGTTGTTTCTCTTGCAAAATGCCAACAATCCATCATATCTAGAATGTCCTTGCCACCATTGCTGTAGCTGTTTAGCCTTGAGGTAATCACAATAATCCTCGCGCAGTTCCTGTATGCTTGCCCGAGCCACATTAAGTAGTTTGAGCTGCATCTCGGTGGATGTGATACCATCGGCCATCCCTTCAACAATATTCTGTTTGCCCGATCGTGCAGCTTGAACCATCTGGTCGACAGTGCGGTCGCCATAAGGAGGTAAAAAGCGTCGGCAAAACACTATGGTAAATTGGTATAACACCACGGTCTTGCGATAGAAGTAGAGGGTTTCCCATCGGTCTTGACGCTTTAAGACATTCATGATTTTATAGTTTTTTATAGCCTGATAGCCTTGATAGCCTGGATAGTTATTTTCCTTTCTTTTCGAGTTTCTCGTTGAGGGCGGCGTCTTCTTCGGCGGTCCAGAGGGGGTTGTCTTCGTCGCCCCAGTCGAATGCGTCGTCGAAGGGTGTGTCGAATCCGAATACGGCCTCGTCGGTAAATTCCTTCATCTCGCGTCCGTCTTTTTTGGTGGGTCGTCCCAGGCCTTTCTGGCGCTTGACGAAACCGTCGATGCGCACCATTTCGAGCAACTCGAGCTGGTCGCGCGATGTGATGTTCTTGAGGTAGTTGGGCACGAGTTTGGCGCCCACGCGGTTGTTGAGCACAGCCAGCACCTCAAAGGTGTAGGTGATGGGCGGCTTGCGCACGGCGATGATGTCGCCGGGTTTGATGAGGCGCGATGGCTTGACGTTCATGCCGCCTATGGTGACACGCCCTAGCTTGCAGGCGTCGGTGGCGATGGTGCGGGTCTTGAAGATGCGTGTGGCCCACAGCCACTTGTCTATTCTTACTTCGTTCATTTCTTGTATTTGTTAATGAGACGCTGGAGCAAGGACACGGGTTCTTGCTGGGCTTCTCCCTCGGGCACGGTGTCTTTTCCCTGCTGGGGGGTGGTGAGCTGCTGGAGGGAGGGTTTTCCTTCGGTTTTCCCCTCGGGCACGGTGGCTTTTTCTTGCTGGGGGGTGTCTTTTTTCTGGGCTGCGGCGCTCTTGTTGTAGTGGTTCATTGCGAAGGCGAGTCCTGAAAGGCAGAATGCCTTGATGGCTTCGCCTGCCACACGTGCACACTCGGGCAGGATGGCAAGTTCTTCGGGCTTGGGATGCCCCAGGACGTAGTCAACCTGTGCTCCCGGCGGGAAGTCGTTGCCCACGCCGAAGCGCAGACGGGCATAGTTGGGTGTCTGCAAGAGGTTGGTGATGTTCTTGATGCCGTTGTGGCCACCGTCGCTTCCCTTGCCACGCAAGCGTATGGTGCCAAATGGCAATGCGATGTCATCGACGATGACAAGTATGTTCTCTAGCTCGATGTTCTCCTTGATTTTCCAGTACCTGACGGCCTCGCCGCTGAGGTTCATGTAGGTTGATGGCTTGAGCAGGATGAGCTGTGCATTCTTGACACGCAGGCGAGCCACCGCGCCATATCGCTCGGTGGTAAAAACAACATTGGATGCCGCAACAAGGGCATCCAATATTGTAAAGCCTATGTTGTGTCGGGTACCATGGTACTCTGCACCGATGTTACCCAGTCCAACAATTAAGTACTTCATTGTGTTGAAGATTACTCAGCCTCTTCTTCGGTAGCAGCAGCTGCAGCCGATGCGCGAGTAGCGCGTACGCCACAGATCACGAGCTCCTTAGCGCTAGCCAGTTCGAACTCATCGTAGTGGAGCTGACCAACCTTGATAGCCTGGCCAATGTTGACGTCGCTAACGTTGATGAGAAGAGTCTCGGGAATGTCCTTGTAGAGACCTTTAACCTTAACCTTCTTCATGCCGAGGAAGAGCTTACCACCAGCCTTAACACCGACAGCGTGACCCTCGAGATGAACAGGAACCTCGACAACAACGGGCTTGTCCTCGTAAACCTGGAGGAGGTCGATGTGGAGGATGCTGTCGTTAACGGGGTGGAACTGTACGTCCTTAACAACGGCCTTCTTCTCTACGCCATTGACAGTGAGGTCGATCACGTGGATGTCGGGGGTGTAGATGAGCTTGCGGATAGCGTCGAAAGTGACAACGAGGTCGGTAGCGATGATACCACGACCGTTCTCAATCTTAACGACCTTCTCGCCTGCGTTGAGAGTGCCAGCGTAGTTGCCGTTCTCGTCGAGTTCAACAACAGCGCCACCGTTAAGTACTACAGGAATCTTGTTCTCTTTGCGAATGGCCTTAGCAGCCTTCTTGCCGAGGTCAGTTCTGGGCTCAGCAGTTAATTGGAATGTTTTCATTTTTAATAAGTTGTGTTACTCAAAATTAAGTTGTTAAATAGCTCCTTAATTTCCCATCACACAGGAATTTTTAAAAAGCGGTGCAAAGTTACGAATAATTATTGAAATATCAAAGAGTTTGCACCTAGTTGTTTATTGATATTCCATATTTCTATTGCATTATCGCCGGCAGAAGTCGGTGAAGTGGCAGTAGTTGCATGTGGTGTCGTCGAGATGGGTCTGCGTGAATGCTTCATCGGGACTGAACATGTGCTTAATGCAATTTTCAAGTTCTCGCGTGAAGTGGTCGATGAGTTCGCCTTTGAGCTTGTGCTCGGGTGTGACTTCGAAGATGAGTTCGGTACCATCGACTGTGCCTCCGGTTTCTTCCATCTTGCTGAGTTTGTAGATGAGCAGCTGCACCTTGTCTATTTTTCCCTTTTTCAGTTCGTTATCATCGAGCTGGCTATAAGCGATGGCATAGAGTAGGAGCTGCATGAGTGCGAGCGGGTGTTTCGTTTTGCTGCCTATGTCGAACATTTCTTCAAGTTTTCCGTCGGTGGAGTCTCCGCCGGTCTTGTAGTCGATGATGCGCAGCGTAGTGCCCAAGCGGTCGATGCGGTCAGCCTTGAAGGTGAAATTGAAGGCTGTGCCGCCAACTTTGAGTTTGAGCTTGTGCTCTTTTTCACACTCGACAGTTGTGATGGGGCCATGCTCCTTGATGCACTCGATGTCGTGTTGCAGTGCGTTGACTACAAAGCGCTTGATGGTCTCGAAGAGAATGAGCGCCTGGCCGGTGATTTCGTCGTTGAGGCTATCTCCCTCCTTGTGGAAGAACACCTTGTTGATGTTGCGCTCGAGCGTTTTGTCGAGGTGGTTATTGATGTAGTCATTGATGCTGTTCTCGTCGTGTTTAGCGTTAGACGTGAAGAGATCCTCGAGAGAGTCGTGCACGATGGTTCCGAATGTTCCAGAATCCATGAACTCGGTCATGTCGTTGTCGGCGCTGAGTCTCATGAGGTGGTGGAAGTAGAACATCAGTGGACACTTGATGTATTCCTTGATGGATGATGCCGAGAGGCATGGAGTGTTCTGCGACTCATCAGTGGGGTCTCCTGCGGTGTATTTGTCCTTGAAGCGCTGCTTGAGGTCCTTGTTTTGCAACGAGATGTTGAGTTCGGGTATGTTGACCACGGTGGCGGTGCGCTTAAACCTAGTGATGTCGAGGTGATAAACCTTGTGTAGCTGCTCGATGTATCGTGAAGGCTCGTTTCCGGAGTTGTTGCTGGTGTCATAGAACAGCGAGATGCGATTGGCACGTCCTATGAGTCGATAGAACCTGTAGCTGTCCACTGCGTCGATGATTGCCATTGACGGCATGTGCATCTCCACCCTGTATCGGTCGGGGATGAATGACCTGACGGCTTTGCGCTGGGGGAGGACACCCTCGTTGGCCGAGAGGATGTTGATGGTGTCGAAGTCAAGGCATCGAGTCTCGAGCATACCCATTACCTGGATGCCCACGTCGGAAGTGCCGCCGAAGGGCAATGTGGTGCCCAGGGTCATGCGGTCGATAAGGTGGAACACTGTGATGTCTTGTACTGGCAGCCCGATGCTATCCACGGCGTCCTGCAGTTGCTTGAGCACGTCGGTGTACTTCATGATGAAGGCCCGTTGCAGTGTCATGGGCATGGTCTTGTCGATGGATTTCTCGTCGTCGTTGCCGGTTTCATCGTTGCTGTCCGGCGCGGTGAGTTTGGCGAGTTTGCTCTCTGTGTGGGCAACGCGTGTGTTGAGATCGATGCAAAATTCTTCGAGGCCGTGCAGGAATTTCTTGACCTGGGCGGATGTAATCATCTCTACGCTGAATGTGTTGAACAATGGCTTGAGGAGCGACCCAGTGAACAGACTCTCGGGGATGTTGAACTCGTGATTCTCAAGAATCTTCTTGTTGAGTTCCATTACCTCGCGAGTGAATGCCATTTTGAGGATGGGGTGCGAGAGGATGTCGCGCACGTCTTCGCGGTAGAAGAAATACTCGGTGGACTCGCCTTTGCACTTGCGTGACGCCCGCTTGTGGGCCAGAGCCACGAGATGCATGAGCGAAGTGATGCTGGAACGCTTCATGGGGTAACCCATGGTGATGTTGAGGTCCTCGGTGCCCTTGACAAAGTGGGGCGTGGAGTTGATGAGAGGCTCAAGCATCGACTCGTCGGGGAGCACGATGGCAGTGTGCGGTGAGACAGCGGTTATGCCGTCAAAGGCGCACTTGGCCATGCCGATGACTGATGGCACTGCATGCACCTCGATGTGCGGCGTGTGGTCGATTTCCTCGAGTTTCTGCGGTGCGGGAAAGGCCTCGGCCATGGCCTTGATGAGTTTGGAAGCGGGATTGGTGTCGCAGTTGAAAGCCTGTGCGGCATTGTCCCACCAGAAGTGTGCCACGCCTTTCTTCTGCAGAGCCTTGAACATGCGCATCTCGCTCGTTGTCAATGCGTCGTGTCCCACCATGACGATGCGGGAGAATCCCAGTCCTGCGGCAGGCGTGTTTTCAATCCACCGTAGCGCCTCGCGATAGAGCTTGCCCTGGGTGGTGAGTTTGTGATGGTCCAGTATTTCGCCAAACTTGTTGTAGATGTTGGCAAGCTGGTTCCACAGGGTGATGAATTTGCCCTGCACGCTGTCGTTGTTATAGTCGGTATCGCGTGGTTTCCAGAACTTGTCGTCGTCCTTGTCGTTCACGCTGATGTTGAGTATAGAGTTGATGGCGTTTTTGAGGTTGTCATCTTCGATGTAGCTGGTTACGATCTCTCTCTCCTGTTTGAGGTTTCGGTACAGGTCATTAGCATCAACGAGGTTCATGTCGATGTCGTTGAAGTCGTTGACCAGCAGTTGCCCCCAGTAGGCAAACTTGTCGAACTCGCCAGCGTTGTCGCCCATACATTCCTTGTAGGCCTTAAATGCGATGAAAAGGATCTCGACCGGCGACGCGATGATGCAGTCGGTGTGTCGGGTGGCGTGATCCACAAAGTCGTTCATTGACATGATTTCGGGCAAGAAAGTGTATCTCTTGAGAGTTTTTTTGAGTATGTGCCTGAATTGCAAGGCACTGCGTCGATTGGGAAATACAAACGCAGTGTCGGCAAGGTCGCTGTTGTTGATGTAGAACAGTGCTACTTGTGAGAGAAATGGTGTGCTCATTTTAGTTTAGAGATGAGAGATGAGAGATGAGAGATGAGAGATTAGAGATTAGAGAATTCAATAACCGATAACCGATAACCAATAACCAATAACCAATAACCAATAACCACTCATCTCTTGATTAGTATTGTGGTGCGCACAGCAAGGTCGAAAAGAATGATGCGTGCGTTTCCGTTGCCCATGATTTCGGCCTCGGCACGGTTAAACTCGGCAAAGAGCCGTTCCACGTTATACTCGTTGATATAGGGGGAGAACCGTGTGCTGAACTGTTCTTCCTCGCGAGTCATGTAGTTGAGCCCAGGGGTGCGCAGGTTGTAAACGAAGTTTTCCCTCACCTGCCTGGAAGCGTAGGCGAGGAAACGTCGTGATTTCTCACGTTTCATGTCGGTGATGGCCTCGCTCCAAGCTTTAAGTTTCACGAGGTCACGCATATAGGCTAGTCGCATGAGTTCCATGAAGCGCTCGTGAAACTCACGTGTCTCGTTGTCGGTGTGCAGCATGCGCACAGCTTGAGCCATGTCGCCGTCGGCGCTGGCAGCGATGGCCATGGCCTGCTGCTGGTCTATGCCGTAGGTGGCGGTGAGGTGAGCGGCTATGGCGGTCATGGGCACACGCAGCAGCTCGATGCGTTGCGTGCGCGACAAGATGGTGGGAAGGATAGCCTTCATGTTGTCGCTCACGAGGATGAACTTGCAGTCGTCAAAGGGTTCCTCGATGAGTTTGAGCAGCTTGTTGGCACAGTCTTCTCGCATCTTCTCGGGCAGCCACATGATGAGGACCTTGTAGCGCGACGTGAAAGCGCTCATGCTCATCTTGCGCATGATGCTGTCGCTCTCCTTGACCATGATGGCGGGCTGCGAGTTCTCGTTCTTGAGCAGACTCAACCAGTTGTGGTAATCCTCCACAAGTGGATTGGTGTCGAGAAATTCTTTCCACTCGGGCATGAAGTCGTCGCACACGCTGCTCTCGTCCTTCTTGAGGTAGGGGAAGGAGAAAAACGTGTCGGTGTGGTTGTGTGACTGGTGCAGCCTGCACGATGGGCAGGTGCCGCACGGCTCGCCGCCGGTGCGGTTAGTGCAGTGCAGGTATTGCGCCATGGCTCGTGCCAGCGCCAGCTTGGGAGTGCCGGCATCGCCGTGGAGCAGCAAGGCGTGCGGGAGACGGTCGGTGTCGATGAGTTGACGCACCCTGTGGACTGCCTGCTCATTGCCTAGTATATCGCTGAATTTCATAATCCTGTTTCGGTTTGGACTTCAAAGATACATTTTTTTTCCCATATTCGCAACCATGGGGTTACAAAAAAGATGGGTTGTCGCAGCATTTCCTCATTTCCTGCTCTCCTGCTCTCCCACATAACGAGATTAAGCAGATTTCCTTGTGAATCTTCCCCCAGGTCACAGCAGGGTGATGCACACGGGCATACCCAAGCCTATGTCGTGCCCTGCCAGATATGCCAGTGTCCCGTCGTTGTTGATGCGGTATAGCTCGATTGCGTTTTTGTCGCGGCATGCATTTAGCAGCAGGCTTCCGCACGGGGTGATGGCAAAGTGGCGCGGATGCGTGCCGGTGGGGTAGAACGCCTTGCGCTCCAATGTCCCGTCGCCATTGATACCGAACATCGCTATGCCGTTGTTCACGACCCTAACGCTGGCATATAACCATTTCCCTGACGGATGGATGTGTATGTGAGCCGCTCCGTGTCCTTTCTCGGCTTCGGCGGTGAGTGTCTGCATGTGGACGAGACGGTTACCGTCCAGGGCAAACGCCATGACTTCGTTGGTCAGTTCGGTGATGAGATACAGGCGGGTGCCGTCGTTGTTCCAGGTCAGATGGCGCGGACCGCTGCCGGAGGTGGTGTGCAGGGTGTGGAGAGTGGCGATTGTCCCATCGCCGTTTATCCTCATCAGGTAGATGCAGTCGCCGCCCAGGTTGCTTGCCGCCATTAGGTCGCCGCATGGGGAAACCGCCATGTTGTGGAGGTGGGCTGTGAGTTGGCGTGGCGAGGTGCTGTGTTCATGGAAATGCAGGTTCTGGATTGTCTCGCCCAGCGTGCCGTCATCATTCACCTTAACAGCAGTGATGGATCCGCTGCTGTAGTTGGCGCTGTATAACATGCCGTTAAGTGCTACGCAGTGGCACGGATCGTCTCCAGGGCTTTTCTTGCTGGATGCCAGCCGCAACGTGTTGCCGTCTATCGCGATTGAGTGGAGCCACGACTGGTCGCCGCACTCGCTCAACGTGAAGGCATTGCCATGGCTCGCGGCTACCCACGACGGGTTTTTAACCTGGACACAGTCCAGGCAAGTGGCTTGCAGGGTGGTGGAATCCAGGTCATATAAATATACGCCCTTGCTCGTGCTGGGAGCGAGGGCGATATCTGTGTAGGTTCCTATCAGTAAACGCATAGGAGTGAGTTGCTTGATGTTAGTGTCAGCCCAGGTCGAAGTTCTTGCGGCGGAACACGAAGTTGTGTCCCAGGTACTTGTCGAGCACGACGGGGTTGACAGCAAGTTCCTCGGGCACGCCCTGGAACAGGATTTTGCCTTCGAAGAGCAAGTAGGCACGGTCGGTGATTGAGAGCGTCTCGGGTGCGTTGTGGTCGGTGATGAGGATGCCTATGTTTTTCGACTTGAGGCTATAGACGATGCTCTGGATGTCCTCAACTGCGATGGGATCGACGCCAGCAAAGGGCTCGTCGAGCATGATGAATCGCGGGTTGATGGCTAGGCATCGGGCTATCTCGGTGCGGCGTCGCTCGCCGCCCGAGAGACGGTTACCCAGGTTCTTGCGCACCTTCTGCAGTCGCAATTCCGAGATCAGCTCCTCGAGTTTGTCACGCTGATACTCGGGTGTGGTGTCGGTCATCTCAAGCACGAGCTTGATGTTGTCCTCGACGCTGAGCGTGCGGAACACCGATGCCTCCTGCGGCAGATAGCCTATGCCCAGCTGGGCACGCTTATACACTGGCAGGCTAGTGATGTCCACGTCGTTCAGGAACACGCGTCCCGAGTTGGGGGTGACGAGACCAGTGGTCATGTAGAAGGTGGTGGTCTTGCCGGCGCCATTGGGTCCCAGCAGTCCCACGATCTCGCCCTGGTGCACATCGATAGACACGTTGTTGGCCACAACGCGCTGGCTGTATTTCTTCACAAGGTTTTCGGTGCTGAGCACAAGAGAACCCTCGTCGCCGCTGCGAGCGAGCATAGCCGCCACTTCTTTAGTGTCGGGTTTCTTTGCATTGTTGCTGCCCTCGGCCGATGTGCCTTTGTTCTTGTTCCAGGGAAACTTGATCTTCATTATTTCTGGGGCAGCTTGCCCTTGATGTAGTCGGTGATAAGATTGATTGCCACCTCGTTGTGTCCGCCCTCGGGCACGATGATGTTGGCATGTCGTTTAGCGGGCTCGATGTGCAGCAGGTGCATGGGTTTGAGCACGCGTTGGTAACGCTCGATAACGGCCTCGGCAGTGCGTCCGCGCTCGATGCAGTCGCGCGAGATGACGCGTATGAGTCGGTCGTCGCCGTCGGCATCAACATATACCTTGATGTCCATGATATTGCGCAGGCGAGGGTCGCTGAGCACCAGGATGCCTTCGATAACGACAACGTCGTGTGGCTCGAGGTGGATTGTTTCCTCATTGCGTGAGCAGGTGAGGTAGCTATAGGTGGGCATCTCGATGGCGTTGCCTTTCTTGAGTTCCTCAAGATGATTGAGCAGGAGGTCCCAGTCAAATGCTGCGGGCTCGTCGAAGTTAATCTTCTGGCGTTCCTCAACGGGGACATGACTCGAGTCCTTGTAGTAGTTATCCTGAGAGATGATGCCTACTTCGCCCTTGGGGAGGCGTTCCATGATCTTGCGCACTACAGTTGTTTTTCCTGAACCGGTTCCACCGGCGATACCTATTATAATCATAGTCTTTGATAGTATTTGTTTTTTCAATTTACAAAGGTAATGATTTTTCCTGATATATAAAACACGAAACAAGGGGAAACTGGAATAAAATAATTTTTCTCGCGGTTTTTCGGTTTTCGGTTTTCAGTTACCAATGACAACTGCGACTGCAAGTGCGAAGTAAGCTCCGACTTTCCCGCAGAGTATTGGATTTGTGTTTTGTGTCTAAAATGAAGGGAAAAAGACAATCACCCTGCCGGGCTGTTCTTCTCTTACACGGCCCACAAACCCCAAAAACATCTTCATTAAAAATATTGTTGCTATCATTTTTGTGCAACATGAAGATGTTGACGAAGAATTAATTTTTTTTGCTTCTGGACATTTCAAGCGATGCGCCATAAAGTAATACATTGAGACTAATACAGATTGCAGATTGTTGTACTGATACCAAAGTACCCAAAAAGTAACAAAAGCAATCTGATTAAAATGCTTATAGTTAAGTGACTCAAAATAACTTTTTGCGTTTACTTTCAGGAATGAATTTTGTAGAATCTATTTTCAACACAGAGGTGAGATCTATATCTAAACATCGAGTAAAGGGATATGCCAAGCGTCCTTCATTGTCAATCACTGCAAATGCATATTCTTCATCTTCACCTCCACCATAGCCATCTTCATCATAAGCTCCAAAACGAGAATTCACATATATATAAACTGATATAAAGTTATCATCCCTGATGTAAGGTGTTACAGGGATTACTCCTGTGCTTATGAAAGTGTCTATTCTCTCTGATTTGATACGGAATTTTTCTAAAAGAGTTGGGTCCCACGGAATAAGTATCCGACTGCATCTCCAGAAGGGTAGTTCAATCAATATCTGATATAACTCCTTCCACGAAACCATTTTACATTGATGTATTCTTCCTGGATAACCTCTGTTTGGTTGATAACAGAATGTGCCATGCGTTTCTTTGTCAATATAAGCCTCGGCAATACGCATTTCCTCTTCTGTCATGACGCGTGTGGCTTTATCCCCGTCCCAGACAAAACCGCTTTCCAAATCCTTCAGTTTCTCTATCCAATGTATCTTATCCATGCAAACAATTATTTGAGAGTTTATAAATCATCTATAGCCAGGACGCGTGCTTTATAATAACATTCTGGTTGCGCAGCTACTAATGATTGCGCTTAACAACTGCAAATATAGATAAAAATCGGGAATTATCACCCCAGTATATCATAAACTTATTTAAGTTTCGGATGTTAAAACCATTTCAGTATCACCATTTTGTTCCGATTAGCGTCCTGCTGGACGCGGTGCTTCTTGCATTTCTTTCCCCCACCGCCACTACGTTCGGCGGTGGGGGTTATTCAGATATTGTCCTT
>NZ_JAZLLZ010000108.1:0-22589 GCF_045598405.1 Sodaliphilus sp. | reverse complement strand
TCCGATTAGCGTCCTGCTGGACGCAGTGCGTGTTGCATTTCTTCCCCCACCGCCACTTCGTTCGGCGGTGGGGGTTATTTAGGTATTGTCCTGCCGGACAATAAATTAGCAATATTTATTATCAAATGCTAAAGTTGAGTTCTTTATTGTCACAAACGAGTCCGACCACGGGTATATTATAGTTTTTCAAACCAAATGACATTGGAAAGAAAAATGCGTAGTCCTCATTAGCCCCCTCGATTGTACCCAATGAAGAGTGTAAGGTTTCGGTCTCATAATCAAGTACTAAGCCATGATTAATAAGAAATCTATAACCAACAATACCGATGAAAGGGAAATCAAACATCTGGTCAAAATTCATCTCACTATTAACAAAGAATGTATCACTAAACATTCCATTTCCCATGCGAAAAGAGAACGAATATGCTTGACACTCCACGCCTTTGTGTTGAACAGAATGTATTGTCATTGACCTCTCGTTAATTCTTGCATCATCGCCGAGCAAAGGCAAGACGGATTTGTTCAAGATACAGTTTACCGAACCGGTATCAATCATCATCGCACCGACGTATATCTTATCGTCTTGTCCTTTAAAGGCGGCTTTGACAATAGGGAACTTTAGGTTTTGTATATCTCTCAGTTTTGCAGTGAAATTTTTCATCGTTTTTTGTATATGGTTAATGATAGGATTTTCGGTGTGAAGCACGCTGATTGCAAATGAGCAATCAGCGTGTCTTCTCTTTTTCATTTCTCGCGGAAGTCTTGCTTCTTGATGCGACGGATGAGATGCTCCACAGCTTTTTTGTCGGACTTTCGTGCCTTTTGCAACTGCGCGGCAAACTCAATCTCTGACTCATCAGAGTTAAAGAGATCCACCAGTTGGGCGTGTTCCTCCGACTGTTTTTCGAGGGTGAGGTTGCGGCGTTTCATGAGCATGCGCAGCGATGCAATTGCTGTGTCATACTTGGGTCGCAGCCCCACAACCATACGCATGAGGTCAAGTCCAGGGTCGCCCACATGCAGCTCGTTGAGCATCGATGCCATGTAGAGAATCTTCACATCGGGGGTAGCCATCTCGAAGTTCTCGGCAATGTCAGTGACGGTCTGGTCAGCTTCCTTGTATCGCTCCAGCTTGGCGAGTGCGCGAGCCTTGATAAACATGGCCTCGGCACAGTCGTGCTGTTCAAGCACATCGCAGGCGCCTTTGAGTGCAGCCTCATAGTTGCAGGCATAGAGGCAGAGCAGAGCCGAGAGGAAGTTGGCCGGCCAGTGTGTATTGTGCAGCAACTCTTGGGGCACGTCTTTGATGATGCCGTAGAGGTGCTCGTCGCACACCACAGTGTCAAGGAATCGCTTAGCCATCTGCATAGCTTCCATGAGTTCTCCTTCTTCTGTCTTGCGGGCAGTTAGGAGAAGATACTGGCGAGCCACTTCGTCTAGGTCGTTGTTTCGCTGAGCGTCATAGACAGCCTTGCCTATTTCGATCTCGCTGTTGATGACCTTCTCGTTGTTGAAGCCTGCCGCGTAGTTGAGGACTTCACCGTTGGTCTGGGCATAGTACGGCATCACCTCGTTGGTCAAGAAAAGGCCACCAAGGGTCTTGACACGACTGAGGGCGACATAGAGCTGACCGGCGGCAAACATTCCGCGACTCAGGTCGAGAACCATCTTGTCGAATGTCATGCCCTGGCTTTTGTGCACGGTGATTGCCCATGCCAGGCGCAAGGGGTACTGGACGAAAGTTCCTTGCAGTTCCTTTTGGGTCTTGCGCTCTTTTAGGTCGTACTCGTAGGTGTATGACTCCCAAGAGCAAAGGGGCACCTCGTAGGTCTCACCGCTGTCAAGTGTGACGCAGATCTTGTCTTCGGTGAGACTTGACACCTTGCCCAATGTTCCATTTACCCAGCGGCGTTGCTGATCATTGCGTGTGAACATCACTTGCGCACCTACCTTGAGGCGCAGTTTGGGCTCAACTGGCATACGCTTTGCCTCGAACTTGCCTGTGATTTCGCCCTCGTAAACGAACTCATCGGCATCAATCTCGGCCAGGCGATGCTGGTTGATGGTGTCGGCGGTCTTGTTGACCGACGCAAGCGTGATGACCATGCCGTCCTTTTCGCTGGGTTCGCACACACGGCGGTTGAGGCGCATGAGATCGGAGTTGGTCATGTGGTTCAGGCGTATGTTCTCGAGAGTTTGCAGGAACGCGTCGTCATCCTGACGGTACACGGTCCTGAACTCAATGGTCACAAGACGCATGCGCTTCACTGCATCGGCCTTGTAGAAGAAGAAATCCTCGGTCTGGTACAGTTTGCGCAACAGATCCTTGTCTTCTTTTTTTGTCACGGGTGGCAACTGGAACAGGTCGCCCATGAAGATCATCTGCTTGCCGCCAAAGGGAATGTTGTTACGCAACACCCTGCGCATGGTGTAGTCGATGGCATCCATGATGTCGCAGCGCACCATTGACACCTCATCGATGATGATAGTGTCGGCATGAAGCAACGACAAGATTCTTGACTCACTCATCTTGCCGCATGTTCCGGGAACGCATACCTCCATGGGCAGCCCGAAAAATGAGTGGATAGTGTCACCACCTGCAAGGATTGCGGCCACGCCTGTGGGAGCAAGGGTGATGAACTGCTTGTTCACCTCTTTCTGCACCCTATGCAGGAAAGTGGTTTTACCGGTTCCAGCGCGTCCTGTGAGGAAAAAGCTGGTGTTGGTGTTTGCTACGAGCTCGTAAGCCATTTGTTGTTCGCGGTTGGGTGTTGTGTTTTCTTTCATCTTTTTCTGCTTTTTTGCTTGTTAGTAATTGTTTAGCATGGTGGTTTAGGACTCTCTCACCCTTGTCCTATCTGGGGAAGGATTTGGGTGAGACGAGCGTTGAAGTCGCTGTCGAGGAAGCTCTTGTAGCTACGCTCGATGATGGCCTTGGCCTGCTCCTCGACTTGTTGTGACGGTATTGACACATTTTGCGCCTTCACCACTCCCTCGAAGTAGCTTTTCAGCATGGCCTCCGACTCGGTGCGGATGAACTCCTCGTTGCGGAACACTTTCTCGTAGTCGCGCTTTTGCACCAGTTCGAGTTTTGTGCCGTTGAAGGCATAGATCTCGATGGAGTCAATGTAGGTCCAGTTGTGGAACAGTCCTACTTTTTCCACGATGACGATGCGGTCGCAGAACCTCACGCCACGGTAGTATAGGTGTCCGCTTTCGCTTTCGTATTGATCACACAGGAACATCTTCTGTCCCTCGTCCCATGAGACGATGTTTGCTCTCTCGGTTCCGAAACTGGGCAGGATCTTGTCGAACAGGTCCTTGCTGAGTGCTTTGGTAAATGTTGCCATTTGTTTGATTTTTTTGTGGTTGATAGATTTTGTTTTCTTTATGTCTAAGGTCACGAGATGCGTTTTTGCTGTGTCTCGGCCACCATCTGGCGTGAGAAACTGAGCAGTTGCTCCTCTGGCACTGACTGTCCCAGCATCTTTGCCTGACCTTTTAGGTAGTCGGCAAGCATGTGGACGCTTTCCTCGCGGGCGAATTTCTCGTTGAAGCAGCGCCAGTCGCAGCCGCCCCAGTTCTTCTGGGCAATCATGCGTGCCCTCTGGCCGTCCCAGGCATAGAGCGTGATGCCGTTGATGAAGGTGTGGCAGTAGCCTTCGCCTATGTTGAAGAAGATGATGAGACGGTTTGACACGCGTATCGCGCGGTAGTAGAAGTTACCGGCAGCGCTTGTCCAGCCTTGGGTTAGATACACGTTCTTCACAGCGTTGTAGGTGAGAGAACTGCCCGAGAGGGCAGGGAGTGCCTTGATGGCGACTGTTGTCAGAGTGTTGTTTCTCATGATCGTTTTCCTTTTTTTGTTTGTATTAGATGCTTATTAGTTTGTTTTTACGTTGCAAAGTTACGGTTGTTTTTATGCATCGCCAAATGTTTTTCTTGGTTTAATAGTTCCTTTGAATTTGGAACCATTAGGCTCATTTATGCAGCCCACAGAGCGTGCCGTTCCTTATTAATCGACTTGATGCAACGCCTGGTGCTTTTTGCATTCTCGTGAGCGACGAAACGGCCACGGCTCGTGCCGAATACCAGAGCATTTGCCTGCGCTTGGCGTTTTTCGATGATACGTCTCAGCACTCTCTTCTGAACGCTCCATGACTTGTCTTGATAGCGCTCGCTCAGTTCAACGAAAATACCGTCTAAGATATCCTCTTTAATGCGGTTAGTGGCTTTTTTAGTTAGCTCACGGCTAGCAGCCATTTTGTAACCGTTTGTACCCTCAATTTGCTTCCAGCGCTTGTTGGTTGCATGGTTGATTTGCTTTGCTGATTTCATCACGGGATTGCTTTTTGTCTTTTTCATAACTACGATTTATTTTGGTTAAACAATTTTGACGATGCAAAATTACTGTCATTTTTTAGTCTCGCCAAGTGTTTTTGACTTTATAATAGTTCCTCATGTTTTGGAACCATTAGATAGCAATTTTGCAGTGCCGCCGCCGAGGTTTCCCTCAAACTTTGACACTGCAAAATTATATTGTTTACAATGGTTTGCCAAACTTTTTTGCACCTATAATGGTTCCTTGCTATTTGGAACCATTACATGACAATGCAGGAACTATTATTTGTATATTTCCATCATGTTTTTCACGCGATTGGCAAAGCGTTCACGCACCTCGGGCGGTGACATCACCTCCAGCCCGTCGCCCATTTGAAGCACACGCCCCATGAACTCATTGTTAACCTCAATGGTCAGTTCAAATTCGCCATACTCACCATCATCATGCTTGCCAAATGGCTTCGCAATAGTTTGTGAGGCATGAATAGGTTTAGTCTTTATCAAGTTGAACATATAGTTAGTGCGTGCGCGAACTATAATATGCTTGGCAACCGCATCTTCCTCGTGAGTGGTACCAACGATATCATTGAAAAAATCATCATAGTAATGCTTTGGTGCTGGCACATATTCAACTCTTGACCTTTCACGTGGTTTTGACTGAATTCTGTCAAGAGCTATATTATAGCCAAATTCCGGGTCCTTCCCGTCCACATGACCAAACAGATGCCACCTGCCATTGTATTCCTTTAGGTAGTGTGGGTGGAACATCAGTGTGACTATTTCCTCATCAAAAGGCTTGTAGTCTATTTCAAGCACCATTTTGCTTGAAATGGCTTCATATAACGATGGCAAGTACTCAATGTTAGTTAGAATGCGGTCAATGCTTGCACTAATTACCTGTTCACCTTTTTGTCGTTTGGCTTTCATGTCAAGCAAGTCCTGACAATCCTTGAAGAAATACTCTAGCCATGACTTAGGGAAGAACCCTGCCGAATCCTGGCAAAATTTCCAGTACTGGCGAAGGTTGTTAATGACCTTTGCATTACGCATATCAGCAAGAGGGTCATTGTCCTTGCCTACGTAACGGAATCGCTTATTTCGATTGTTGCCATCCTCTTCAATACTATCTTTACCAACTCTTTCCTTGATTGCACTACAAACCTCAGGGAACGCTTTCTTCAACTCCCTTATTCCCTTTTTTCTCGCATCATCATCTTTGGTGTATTCATAATACTTTGACACAGAGTACTCCAATTGTGTAGATGACTCTAACCCTAGGTATTCAGCTAAGACATCAGCATAAGTAACCCATCGGCGGCTCACAAGCCACCGATAGGTTATTATAGCAAATTCAGCCTTATAACTCTCACCATCAAAGAGATTCTTGCGAATTACCATTACTTTATAATTCGAGGATTTAACCACGATTCCTCTGGTTTAGCTACAAGTCTTGCATCTTGATACACTTCGTCCAACCCTAGTATTGTTTCTGGTGTATAGACTCTTTCGTTTGCATGTGGAGTAAGAACCAATGCAAAGTCTGGCTGAGAAGTATAAGAAGTTTCAAGATATATAGGCATAAGTAATTGAATACGACGTGCTGTTGGATAGTACATCGGTATGATGAACTTGTAATTTCTTTGTGCAATCTTTTTTGCAAATTCTATTGCGTTGTCCATCTTTTGACCGAGGTCATCTGCTTCAAGATCCTTATATTTTTCAGGGAAGCGATCTATTCTTTGCTCTATTATGTGCTCATATTTTGAAACGTTGCAGTCAATGTCCCATTCGCAGTGAAACACTATTTCATTTATGTCCTCAAAGAACTTGGGAGGCAATGGCTCGTAATTTTCAAATCCGAGTTTACGAAGAGATAATTTTGATGGACACATCTCTAGATTACAAATTATCTCTCGTCCTCCTAACAATAGAACATCACCCATGATGTTCAAGTCATGACCAAACTTATCGATAAGGTTTGTATTGAACAATGCTTTGGTCCTATCTTTGTTATAAAGAATCTTTTCATCCCATCCGTATTTCTCTTGTTCATAATATAGTCTATCTAGCTCGAACTCAAGATATGATTTCAAGATGGGGTATTTAAATTTAGGGTCTTTTCTGTTCTTGTATTCCCAAGGCTCTTCAATTGTCTTACTTTCTAACTTTTCTAAAAAGGTATTGCATACGTCAATTGTATCAAAGGCCATTCTACCCACAAAGAATTGCTCTCGGTTTTTTCTGGAGTTCTTAAACGAGTCTTCTGTTCCCCAATCAATACCTTCGAAATCATTTTTTATATTTTTAGTAAACCAACCATATAAGACCTTTCCATCATGATTTTTGTGAGTTGTTTGGAATCTAATGAATTTTGCATTCTTTTCATCGACAACTGTCCCGTCTGGAAATTTGTTATGTCCTGCACCATTAAAGTACTCAATGCTATTAACGACAAAGACGTCATCAATATCATTGATTGTGCCATCTGCAATAGCGCAAAGGTTCGCCAAACTATTTTCATTTATAATGCCAAGCGATTTCGGAGTTTTTGTAATTTCCCAGGTTATTCCCATGAAATTGCCTGTTGTGTCCATTCTCTCAAACACACCATAAATGTAATCACCGTTTTTGCTCTTTTGATTTAATTGAAATTTTAAAACAAGAGCATTTTCTATTGTACACGGATTGCCCTTTTGATCAAAGTACTCTATTTTGCATAGCTCTGACTCTATAAATTCGTTAATGTTCTTTAATCTAACCCTCTGTCCTATAATCTTAGACAAAACTGAAATACAATTTTCTCCGTTTTTATTTGGTTTGAGATTTTTTACAAACCCCAATTTAATTAATCCTGTTTTTTCTGTCGTATTCATAACTTAGAAGTTTTGATTTACCAATAATTCTCGAATGTTAATCTTTAGCAATTCCGAAATTTTTGCCAGCGTCTGCAAATCGGGTTGTGTGGTGTTTGTGCACCATTTGGAAATCGTTACGGGATCCTTTCCTAATTGACAGGCAAGCCAGACACCTGTTTTGCCTGCATCTGCCAATGCACCTTTGATTCTATTTAAATTTTCCATGCTAAGTTCTTAATGTTTAATGCAAAGTTATAAAATAGTTTTGACAAATTCATCTTGAAATACAAAATATATTGCACTTAACTTAAAATTGCGGCAACGAGCACAATGAGAATAGATAGGATAGCTATTAGAAGGATTTTTTACGCATTCGAAGATGAAAGAATTGGGCACACCATTACCATATAATAAGGACACGAAATTTTTCTTCCGTTGTTTTTGGGATTAGTGATGAACAAGTCGGCAAAAAGTCGGCAATTTTATTAAAGAAAAATCGCTAACTGGTTATTATCAACCTGTTAGCGATTTGTTTTGGTGACCCGCTTGGGACTCGAACCCAAGACCCCAACATTAAAAGTGTTGTGCTCTACCAGCTGAGCTAGCGAGTCTCCGTTTTAAAAGCGTTGCAAAGGTACTGCTTTTTTCCTTAATTACCAAATATTTTGACGTTTTTCTTGAAAATTTGCGTAACCTTGAACCAAAATTTGCGTAACCTTGAACCAAAATCATGCCCTTGGTGCAAAAGTGCACGGGTCAAAGTCGATGAGGTTATGTTTCTTGGCGAGTTACAGCGGGGGAGTGCGGTTGGGTGTGTCCCCGGAGTAGAAATGCTTGACGGGGGAATTGTAATAGTTGCTTCTTTTGCAACCCAGTTGCAAAAGATTATTTGTAACTTTGCAGTGTTAAACAATAAAGGTGTGTTCTATTAATTATTAGAAAAGATAAATTATTATTTCGGCCGCTTTTGAGCCTGTTTTGGTATCTCCGACGGTCTCGACCATCGGTTACGATGCAGTGTAACGACTCCGTCGTTGGCAAAATCTACTCAAAACATCTCTCAAAATCGTCTCGACATAATTAATAGAACCCACCTAAAAAGATAAACGACGATGAAAAAGAGTTATAAGATTGAGGTGGACTGCGCTAATTGCGCCAACCTCGTGGAGACCGAAGTAAAGAAAGTGGAAGGTGTGAACGATGCCACAATCTCGTTCATGACGCAAAAGATGAAAGTAGACTTTGCCGACGGAGTCGATGTAGAGGCTGTGCTTGCGCAGATAGTCAAAGTAGCAAAGAAGGTAGAACCTGATTTCGAAGTGTTGTAATGAAGCGGGGTTATTCAATCATAGCGAGAGCCGCTGTGTGTGCGACCCTCGCTTTGGCATATATGCCTCTGGCTGGTTGCCTTCATGGTGACCACGATCATGACCATGATCATGACCACGAGGTTGAGGCCGAAGAACATCACGAGCATGCACCCGGCACCATCATCATGGAGCCAGAGAAGGCCGAGGCTGCTGGCGTGAAGACTAGCACCGTGACACGAGATAGTTTCAATGACGTGATTGAGGTGAGCGGCAGCATTCAGGCCGCCTCGTGCGATGAGACGTCAATCGTTGCCACGACGGCAGGAATTGTGACCCATGCCCAACACATCAGTGAGGGTATGGCCATAGCTGGCGGCACCACGCTGTTCTATGTGGCGAGCGATAAGTTGCAGGATGGTGACCAGGCCAAGCGTGCGCGCATTGCCTATCTTGCCGCCAAGCGTGACTATGAGCGTGCTAAACCGCTGCTCGACGACCACTTGATCACCGACCGCGAGTTCAGCGGCATCAAGGCCGACTATGAGACTGCCCGGGTGGCCTATGAGGCCGTGAGCAGCAATACCACTGCGCGTGGCGTCACTGTCAAAGCCTCGGTGGGAGGATATGTGAAAGAGTGCCTGGTCAACGATGGCGACTTTGTCAACGTGGGCGATCCGCTCATGACCATAACCAAGAACCAGCACCTCTACTTGCGTGCCGAGGTGCCTGTGCGCTATTATGGCTCGCTCAATCTCATCACGTCGGCAAAGTTCCGCACCCAGTATAGCAACACCGTTGTTGATATCAAGGAACTGGGCGGCCACCTCATGTCGTCGGGCAAGTCGGCGGTGAGCACAACTTCCTATGTGCCTGTTACATTCCAGTTTGACAACAATGGTGCCGTGGTGCCTGGTTCTTATGCCGAGGTGTTCTTGATTACCGGCAAGCGCGAGGGTGTGTTGAGTGTGCCCACGACAGCGCTCACCGAGGAACAAGAGGTTTACTATGTGTATGTCAAGCTCGATGCCCATAGTTACCGCAAGCAAGAGGTGACGCTGGGTGCTACCGACGGCGAGCGCACCGAGATTCTCACCGGACTCAAAGGTGGAGAGAATGTGGTGGTGCAGGGTGCTATCAATGTGAAGCTTGCCGGAGCAAGCGGAGCAATACCTGCCCATACCCACAACCATTGATTTTTTCTTTAAGGGTTTCAGGGTTGGGTTAACTGATTCATTCCTTTCTTATGGGCTTTAATTTGATCACAGACAATGCTTAACAAGATAATAAAGTTTTCACTCAACAATCGCTTGCTGGTGTTACTGGCGGCGGTGCTTCTCACTCTGGGCGGGCTATATACGGCTCATCGCACCGAGGTTGACGTGTTCCCCGACTTGAACGCGCCCACAGTGGTGGTGATGACCGAGGCCGGAGGTATGGCTGCCGAGGAGGTGGAGCAGTTGGTCACATTCCCCATTGAGACCGCTGTGAACGGTTCGACAGGCGTGCGCCGCGTGCGCTCGTCATCGACTATGGGTTTCAGCGTGGTGTGGGTTGAGTTTGAATGGGATACCGATATCTACGTGGCTCGCCAGATTGTGTCGGAGAAACTGGCTGCGATAGGCGAGTCGTTGCCTCCGGGCACGGGCCAGCCCACCATAGGCCCGCAGTCGTCAATCCTGGGCGAGCTGCTCATCGTGGGGCTCACTGCCGACTCGACGTCGATGCTCGATCTGCGCACGCTTGCCGACTGGACCATACGTCCCCGGTTGCTCTCTACCGGAGGTGTGGCACAGGTGGCTGTGCTGGGCGGCGACATCAAGGAGTACCAGATACTCTTTGATCCCGGCAAGATGAAGCACTATGGCGTCACGCTCAATGAACTAATGGACGTGACGCGCGACATGAACCGCAACATCAATGGCGGCGTGCTCTATGAATATGGCAACGAGTATATTGTGCGCGGCGTGGTATCGACCGCCGCCGTCGATAAGTTGTCGCGCTCGGTGGTGAAGATGGTGGATGGATCGCCCGTTGCCCTGGCCGACATAGCCGAGGTGCGCATCGGCGCGCAGGAACCGCGACTGGGCGTGGCATCGGAGCGAGGCAAGCCTGCGGTGCTCCTCACCGTGACCAAGCAGCCCGGTGTGGGCACGGTGGAACTCACCGAGAAACTGGAGGCTTCACTCGCCGAGATAAAACCTAACCTGCCTCACGACGTGCATGTGTCAACTGACGTGTTCCGCCAGTCAAGGTTCATCGACAGCAGTATCGACAATGTGAGCACCTCGCTTCTTGAGGGTGCGCTCATGGTAATCATTGTGCTAGCCATTTTCCTTGCCAATGCCCGCACCACGGTTATATCGCTGGTGGCTATGCCATTGAGCTTGCTTGTCTCGCTCATGGCGCTGCATGTGCTGGGCTTCAGCATCAACACGATGAGCCTGGGCGGCATGGCTATTGCCATCGGGTCGCTAGTGGATGATGCCATTGTGGATGTGGAGAATGTGTGGCGACGGCTGCGCGAGAACCGCGCATTGCCCGCTGGCGAGCAGTTGCCTGTGATCAGGGTGATATATGAGGCGTCGCGTGAGGTGCGCATGCCCATCCTTAACTCCACGCTCATAATCGTGGTGTCGTTCACCCCGCTGTTTTTCCTCAGCGGCATGGAGGGTAGGATGCTCATTCCGCTGGGCATCGCGTTCATTGTGGCGCTATTTGCCTCAACCGTCGTGGCACTCACGCTCACTCCCGTGCTGTGCAGTTATCTGCTCACAAAAGCACCAGCGAAAACTGGCGGCGATCGCGAAGCGCGCATTGTGTTGTGGCTCAAGAATCGTTATGGCAATGCTCTGGAATGGGTTCTCGGGCACAAACGCGTGGTGTTGAGCAGCGCGGCAGGGGCATTTGCCGTGGCTGTGGTGGTTTTCTTCATGCTGGGCCACAGTTTCTTGCCTCCGTTCAACGAGGGGTCGTTCACGATTAATATCAGTTCGCTGCCGGGCATCTCGCTCGAGGAAAGCGACAAGATAGGGCGCACTGCCGAGAAACTATTGCTCGAGATACCCGAAATCAAGACCGTGGCGCGCAAGACGGGCCGTGCCGAACTCGACGAGCATGCCCTGGGCGTGAACGTGAGCGAGATTGAGGCCCCCTATGAGCTTGACGGGCGCAGCCACCAGGAACTGCTTGATGATGTGCGCGAGAAACTAGGCGTGATTGTGGGCGCCAACATCGAGATAGGCCAACCTATCAGCCACCGTATCGATGCAATGCTGTCGGGCACGCAGGCCAATATTGCCATAAAACTCTTTGGCGACAACCTCAACCGCATGTTCACCCTGGGCAACGAGATAAAAGAGGCCATTGAAGACGTCGATGGCATTGCCGATCTCAACGTGGAGCAACAAGTGGAACGTCCCGAGCTCAAAATCACCCCCAACAGGGAATTGCTTCAGCGCCAGGGCATCTCGGTGCCCGAGTTCAATGAGTTTATCTCGGTGAACATGGGCGGTGAGGTGGTTTCGCTGGTCAATGAGGACGGCAAGAGCTTTAACCTCGTGGTGAGGGCTAGCGAGCATAGCCGTAGCACAATCGAGGAGGTGAAAAGTCTCGTCATTGACACCCAGGATGGCCGCAAAGTGCCGGTGACCGATGTGGCTGAAGTGACCTCTACAATGGGACCAAACACTATCAACCGTGAGAATGTGTGCCGCAAGATTGTGATCAGTGCTAATTGCAGCGGGCGTGACCTGGGAAGCGTGGTGAGCGACATCAAGGAACGCATTAACGAGGACATTGAATTGCCCGAGGGCTACCACATCGAGTATGGCGGTCAGTTTGAGAGCGAGCAGGCGGCTAGCCGCATCTTGCTGTTCACCTCGTTCATCAGCATTCTCGTGATTTTCTTGCTGCTCAATGCTCAATTCCGCAATGCCCGCGAGAGCGGCGTGATATTGCTCAACCTGCCCCTGGCTCTCATAGGCGGCGTTCTGGCAATAGCGATAACAAGCGGCGAACTCAGCATTCCCGCCATCATCGGCTTCATCTCGCTGTTTGGCATTGCCACGCGCAACGGCATGCTGCTCATCTCTCAATACAATCACTTGCGTGAGAATGGGCTTGGCCTGCGTGAGAGCATCCTGCGTGGTTCGCTTGAACGCATGAACCCCATCTTGATGACAGCCCTCACTAGCGCGCTGGCACTCATACCGTTGGCTCTGCGCGGCGACTTGCCTGGCAATGAGATACAGAGTCCCATGGCAAAGGTGATACTGGGCGGACTGCTCACATCGACATTCCTCAATGCATTCATCGTCCCCATTGTGTATGAGTGGATGCATAGAAACGATGACGATGCGCTTCGCTACGATAACGATGACGATAACTCCTTGAAAAAATTATGAAACGACTTTTTACAATAACACTGTGCATGGTGGCCGTGTGTGCCGGGGCACAGTCGCTCCCCGCGATACTGGCAAGCATCGAGAAGAACAATACTCGCCTTGCGGCACTTGCCAGCGAGAATGCCGCCGCCGTGGCGCAACTAGGCAGCGAGACTTCGATTGTGGGACCCACGTCGGTCGAGTATAGCCCGTTTTTCGGCAATGCCGACGGGCTGGCAAGCAGCGAACTTATCGTGTCGCAGGAATTTGATTTCCCCACGCTTGGGGCGATGCGCAAGCAGAGCGTGAATGCGCAGCGGCATGTGCTTGATCTTCAATATCAAACAGAGCGGCGTGACATCGTGCTCGAGGCCAAGAAACTGTGTTACGACATCTCGGCTGCGGTGTGCACCCGCAACTTGCTTGACCAGCGCTTGCTCACTGCCGACTCGTTGCTGGCTGCCACAACGACTAGCATGAATCGGGGCAATGCCACTATCATAGACGTGAACCGCATCAAGATGGACCGCATGGAGGTGAATACCCAGCTAGTGCAGGCCCGTGGCGAAATCGCTACATTGGCATCGCAGCTGCAAGGACTCAACGGCGGTATTCCCATTGAGAACATCGACAACCTGGTGCTTTCCAGAGAACCTGCCTGCGACAAATCTGCTCCCACTCTCGAACAGGAAATTGCACAGGCTCAGCTCAATGCCGCAACTCATGAGATAAAGGTTGCCGAAAAAGGGTGGCTGCCGTCGCTCACCGTGGGTTATCGCCGCAACACCGACCACAATGATGCCACTAATGGTTTCCTAGTGGGGGTGTCGATGCCATTGTTCTCTAATTCAGGCAAAGTCAAAGCTGCCCGAGCACGCCAGCAAGCTGCCATGAAACAAATGGATGATGCCCGCACCGAGGCACAGAACCGCACCCGCGCGCTCACCGCCGAGGCACAGCAACTGCGCGCAACGATCGACTCTTATGACTTGCCGTTGATGCGAGAAACACTGGCCCTGATCAACAAGGCTGTGCGTGCCGGAGCACTCACGGTGAGTGAGTACTACAACCAGGCCGACCGCATCCACGCTGCAATGCTCGAACAAATCTCACTTGAGAACAAATACAATAAACTCATGTGCGACCTCAACCGCTGACATGCGGTTTTCGCATGACGACGACAAGAAAAACAATGCCCGCCACTGGAGTAGTAGCGGGCATTGTGAATATTTTGGGGGGTGTGAGTAGAGTTTCATGCTGTTTCATCATGAAACACCGTCATGAAAATTACCATTTATTTTACATAGACTTGGCGCAGTCCCACGCTGTAGTGGTGCAGTGAGCCATACTTGCCACCGCCCATATAGTCCTGTGCGAAACCATAGTCGTGAGCCACGAGGTTGCCCTCTGCGTCCTTGGTGACAACCCAAGCAAGCAGTGTGCGGCGTGCGATTGTGCCACCCTCGCGCTTAACGGTCCATGAGTCGTTCTCAACCACCACCTTGATTACGCCGGGGAACTTGGCCTTGGCCACCTTGAGCACCTGCGCGTTCATCGACTTGTTGAGTGCACCGGGTTTCAGAGTCTGCTTTGATGCCTCGATTTCGGCTTTGCGCTTTGCCTCTTTCTCTGCCTTTGCTTTAGCTGCTCTTTCCTTTGCCTCGGCCTCTTCTTTCTTCACCTGCTCACAAGTGAGGTAGGGGTTAGCGTTGGGGTATTTAGCCTTGTAAGACTCGTCCATTTTGTCGTAGAGCTTGCGCAGTTCCTTGGTCTGCTTCTCGATGGCCTCGTCGTCGGTATAACGGTCGGTGCAGAATGCAAGGTAGCGTGTAGCAGCGCCGTTGCTGGTGTAGTACTGCTTTGCGTTCTTCTTGCCTTTCTTGGCCTTTTCTACATACCACTTGAGTGCCGCAGCGAGGAATGCGTTGTTGTTGCCGCTGTAATCTTCGGCCTTGGGATATCCGTCATAGAGAAGAGCACGTGTTGCCTTGCCCACTTCGCTGCAGCGTTCCTGGGCAGTGCTCCATGAATGCCAGCGAGCCACTTCCTTCGAGTTGTCGTTTGCAATCTTGTTGAAAATGGCACCCATCTGCTCGCCCTTGTCAGAGCACAGCCACTCCACGTCTTTCTTCTTGTTGGCCATATCCTGGAGGTTAGCCCAGTATTCAAATGCGTCATACATCTTATCGATGTCGTTGCATTCGTCCAAGTTGGGGGCGTTGAGTTGGGTCTTGTACTCAACTGCCATGTCAAGCTGCTTCTTTGCTTCCTTCTCAACTGTGTTGATTGCGTTATCTACAGCATTATCTACAGTGCGTTCAACCTTGTTTTGAACAGCGTTTTTGGCGTTCTGCTTGATGCGGTTACCCAGGTTTTTAAATTGTGCACTGGCACTAAGGCTACATGCTATGACAGCAACAGCAACCAGCGACACCTTAATGATGTTGTTGAGTTTCATAAATAATGAGTTTTTGTAGTAATTATTGTGTTTATTAAGTGTTCAAACCACAAAGTTATATAAAAATTGCCAAAAGCCCAAAATTGTGTGACAAATTGCTGCCACGGTAGCCCACGAAAACATTGGTGTATAGTTTGTTTTATGTTGCAGCATTGGTTAGCACTCGCTCGGTTTGAATCCTGCTGCGGCGAGGTGTTGCCAGTAGTGGGGGTATGACTTTGTGACCACTGCGGCGTCGGTGATGATGATGCCGCGGTGTCGGGTTGATGCCATTGCCATAGCCATTGCTATGCGGTGATCCTTGTAGGTAGCAATGGGTTGCGGTGCATCTACCTGGGTGTGGTTGCCGTCGTAGGTGATGGAATCGGGGGTGGGGGAGAGCAAGGTGTATCCCACCTTGGCCAGCTCGGCCTGGAGTGCCGCCACGCGGTCGCTCTCCTTGATGCGCAGCGTCTTGACTCCGTTGATAGTGAAAGGTTTGCGCATGAGGCACAGCGCTACTGCTATGGTGGGTATGATGTCGGGCATCGATTCCATGTCGATATTGATGTCGCCCTCGGCAGGTGTGGCCGTGGTGAGCGTGAGCCCTTGCTGTGTCCATGTGGCGTCAATGCCCAGGAAACCGCACATTTTCATGATGCCGCTGTCGCCTTGCAGGCTGTCGGCGGTCAATCCGGTGAGTGTGACTTGCGACCCAGGCATGAGAGCTTGCATAGCAATCCAGTAGCTTGCCGCGCTCCAGTCGGTCTCGATGGCGGTGCTTGCGGGCAGGGTATAGCATCCCTCGTGCACGGTGATGGTGCGCAAGGTGCTGTCGCAGTCGATGTTGATGCCGCAGCGACGCATCAGCCCCAGTGTCATCTCGATGTAGGGACGCGAGGAGATGTTGCCCAGGAGGTTGATGGTGCAGCCGCCTGTGACGGGCGCTGTGAGCAGCAATGCGGTGATGTACTGAGAACTTAGGCTTCCGTCGATGGCGACCTCATGCTTGTCGAGATTTCGACCAGTGACACGCAGCGGGGGATATCCCTCTTCCATGACATACTCAATGCTGGCGCCGCGCTGTCGCAGTGCGTCCACAAGATGTGCTATGGGGCGTTGCCGCATGCGCGCGGTGCCATCGATGGTGACAGTGCGCCCCTCGCGTGTAGCAAAATAGGCCGTGAGAAACCGCATTGCCGTGCCGGCTGCGCCCACGTTGATGTCGCTCGATGTGCTGGCAAGTGCAGCGCGCATGATGTCGATGTCGTCGCACGTGTCATCGATGCGCAGCGGCTGGGGATTGCCGGTGAGCGCGTTGATGATGAGCATGCGTGTGGCAAGGCTCTTGCTAGTGGGCAGTGCCACGGTGGTGCTGATTGATGCAGGTGCGGTTATCTTGTGGTTCATAATTTTTACTTTTTCTAGGCTCTCTAGGTGCTCTAGGCCATCTAGGCTCTCTAGGTCATCTAGGTTCTCTAGGGTTTCAATCTTTTTTCTGAGTTCTTGCAGGGGGCGCATCACGAAGTCGCGCTCGTGCATGCGGGGGTGAGGAATAGTGAGCTCGGGAGTGTTGATGTGAAGTTCGCCGGCAAGGATGATGTCGATGTCGATGAGTCGGTCCACATAGTTGCCGTTGCTGTCGCGGTGTGCTGCACTACCCAACTGTCGCTCTATCGCCTGGCAATGGTGGAGCATGTCGAGCGGTTCAAGGTCGCTCTCAAGCATAACGCCCACGTTGAGAAACGCATTGCTGCTTTCAAACCCCCACGGCTCGCTCTCGACAATGCTTGACACAATGCAACGCGAACCCAGTAATGAGAGCTCGTCAACGGCCCGCCGCAAGTTCTCCTCGCGGTCGCCCAGGTTACTTCCTATGTTGAGATAATACAGCATTATTTAAGGACGCAACGCTTTAAGATGGAAGTTTTAATTGGTTGGCGCCCTTCAAGAAGCTCTTGAAGCTAACATCGTGAGCGTTCTTAAAGGGCGCCAGCCCGTTCTTATATGTGCGTCAGCACCCGTTCTTTACAGAGTGCGTGCTACTTCTACTTCCTCGAATGCCTCGATCATGTCGCCTACCACGAGGTCGTTGTAGCTCTGCAATGAGAGACCGCAGTCGAAACCGGTGGCAACTTCCTTGGCATCGTCCTTGAAACGCTTGAGCGAGGCGAGATTGCCGGTGTAGCGCACGATGCCGTCGCGAATCACGCGCACCTTGCAAGTGCGTTTGATCTTACCCTCACGCACGATGGCACCTGCAATGGTACCCACCTTGCTGATGTGGTAAACCTGCAATACCTCGGCAGTACCGCACACTTCTTCCTTGACTTCGGCCGAGAGCATACCCTCCATCGCGCTCTTGATCTCCTCGATAGCATCATAGATGATAGAGTAGATGTGGATATCTACGCCCTCTTGAGCTGCGGCGCGTTTAGCATCGGCCGACGGGCGTACCTGGAAGCCCACGATGATGGCATCGCTGGCTGCTGCCAGGGTGACGTCGCTCTCGCTGATGGCACCCACAGCCTTGTGGATGACATTGACCTGTACCTCGGGGGTAGAGAGCTTGATGAGTGAGTCGCTGAGTGCCTCGATAGAACCGTCCACGTCGCCCTTGACGATGATGTTGAGTTCGTGGAACTCACCGAGTGCCATGCGGCGTCCGATGTCGCTCAAGCCAGGACGCTTCTGGGTGCGCTGTTGCTGCTCACGCTGCAGTTGCTCGCGCTTGTTAGCGATCTGACGTGCCTCTTGGTCGGTGTCCATGACGTTGAACTTGTCGCCGGCAGTGGGAGCGCCGTTGAGACCCAGGATGAGCACGGGGCAAGCGGGACCTGCCTCGGTGATGCGCTGGTTGCGCTCGTTGAACATTGCCTTAACCTTGCCATAGTGTGTGCCTGCGAGCACGGTGTCGCCCACACGCAGGGTGCCGTTATCGACGAGCACTGTGGCAACGTAGCCACGGCCCTTGTCGAGTGAAGACTCGATGACCGAACCGGTTGCCTTGCGGTTGGGGTTGGCCTTGAGTTCGAGCATGTCGGCCTCAAGGAGCACCTTCTCAAGGAGTTCAAACACGCCAATGCCTTTCTTGGCACTGATGTCCTGGCTCTGGTACTTGCCGCCCCATTCCTCCACGAGGTAGTTGCGCTGTGCCAGCTGTTCCTTGATATTCTCGGGGTTAGCACCGGGTTTGTCAATTTTGTTGATGGCGAAGATGATGGGCACGCCGGCTGCCGAAGCGTGGCTCAGGGCCTCGTCGGTCTGCGGCATGACGTTGTCGTCGGCAGCCACGATAACGATAACGATATCGGTGACCTTGGCACCACGAGCACGCATTGCGGTGAACGCTGCGTGACCGGGGGTGTCGAGGAATGTGATGCGACGTCCGTTCTTGAGTTTCACGATGTAAGCACCGATGTGCTGGGTGATACCGCCGGCCTCGCCAGCAATCACATTAGCGTTGCGGATGTGGTCGAGCAGAGATGTCTTACCATGGTCAACGTGACCCATGACGGTGACAACAGGGGGACGCTCCTCGAGGTCCTCGGGATTGTCTATTTCTTCTTGGATAGCCTCAACCACCTCGGCGCTGGCATACTCGGTCTTGAAACCAAATTCGTCGGCCACGATGTTGATGGTCTCGGCGTCGAGACGCTGGTTGATAGAAACCATGATGCCCAGGCTCATGCAAGTGCCAATAACCTTGATTACTGGGATATCCATCATGGCAGCCAGGTCGTTGGCTGTCACAAACTCGGTGAGTTTGAGTACCTTGCGTTCGGCTGCTGCTTGTGCTGCAACCTCGTTCTCGGCCTCGCGCACAGCCTCGCGTTTCTCCTTGCGCCACTTCGCGCCTTTCTTGTTGGTGTTGTTTTTAGCGGTGAGACGTGCAAGCGTTTCCTTGATTTGCTTCTGTACGTCTTCCTCGCTCACCTCGGCCTTGAATGGGCGTTTAGCCTTCTTGTCCTTGCGTTTTCCTCCCTGGTCGCCCTGGTTGCCTGCGGGCTGGTTGTTGCCGCCCTTCTTGCCTTGGTTCTGCTGGTTTTGCTGAATCATGGCTCCGCTGCGCTCGATGTCGATTTTCTCTTTGCCGATGCGCTTGCGTTTCTTGCGTGCAGCACCCTCGGCCTTCTCCTTGGCGATGCGCTCTTTGCGCTTCTCTTCCTTGGTCTTGGGCTTGGGACGAGTGGTTGTGTTGATGGCGTCGAGGTCAATCTTGCCCACGATGGTGAGCTTGGCCGCGGGAGTAGAGGGCTTGAGCGAGATGAGTTCTTCCTCTTCCTTTTTCTCCTCCTTGGCGGGTTGCTCGGTGGGTTTCTCTACCTTGGGCTCGGGCTTTTTTGCGGCAGCCTTTTCGGGCTTGGGCTCTTCCTTCTTGGGTTGAGCGGGTGCCTTCTCGGCTTTTGCCTCGGGAGCGGCGGGCTTGGCGGGTTGAGGCTTTTCTTCTTTTTTCTCAACCTTGGGCTCGGGCTTCTTCTCGGGCTCGGCGGGTTTCGCTTCCTCCTTCTTGGGAGTTTCAACCTTCTTGGCCTCGGGAGCTTTCTCCTTCACGGGTTCGGGTTTAGGCTCTTCCTTCTTGGGCTCTTCGGCCTTGGGGGCGGGTTTGCCTATGGCGTCAAGGTCAACTTTGCCCAGGATTTTGGGCTTCTGTCCGGGTATTTCGGTGGGAATATCCTCAACTTTGCGTTCTTTGCTTTTTTCCTTGCCTTTCAATCGCTCTTTAGAAGCGTCGTCGGCCTTAAGGCGCTGTTCCATGTCGGGGCGGAATTCTTTGATGAGCATATCATAGACCGAGTCTTCGATGCGCGCGTTGACACCGGGGTCAACGGTGATGTTCTTCTTCTCAAGGAATCCACGTATGGTTTCGGCACCTACGTTTAAATCTTTTATTACTTTACTTATCTTTATTGGCATAATCTAATTTAAGTAATTGTTTTTGTTTTAATTAGCAGTAGTAATCCTGCGTGCGAGCAGCCATGGGCAGGCTCCGCGAGCAAAGTGAACGCGGTGAGGAATTATTCGTCTTCAAATTCAGATCGAATAACCTGGTAAACGAAGTCGACAGTGTCTTCTTCGAGGTCGGCTTTTTCGATGATTTCCTCGCGGGGAACGGCGAGAAGTTGCTTTGCGCGTGAGAAACCCACGTTCTTGATGGCGTCGATAACCCAAGCGTCGATTTCGTCCTTGAACTCGTCGAGGTAGATGTCATCTACATCGTTGTCGGTGTCGCGGAATACGTCGATCTCGTAACCTGTGAGCTGTGATGCGAGCTTGATGTTAAGGCCCTTGGCGCCGATGGCGAGAGAAATCTCCTCGGGGCGCACGAATACCTCGGCGTGCTTGGTCTCGGGGTCGAGGCGTATGCTAGTGATCTTGGCGGGGCTGAGGGCGCGCTGCATGAGGAGCGACTCGTTGGTGGTGTAGGGTATGACGTCGATGTTCTCGTTGCGCAGCTCGCGCACGATGCCATGAATGCGTCCGCCCTTCACGCCCACGCAAGCGCCTACGGGGTCGATGCGGTCGTCGTAGCTCTCAACGGCAATCTTGGCGCGCACACCCGGGATGCGTGCAACGGCACGAATCACGATGAGTCCGTCGTGGATCTCGGGAACTTCGAGTTCGAAGAGACGGCGCAGGAAAGCCTCGCTTGTGCGTGACACGATCACCTTGGGGTTGTTGTTGGTGTTGTCCACGCGGTGGATCACGGCGCGCACTGTATCGCCCTTGCGGTAGATGTCTGAAGGAATCTGCTGGTCCTTGGGGAGCATGAGCTCGTTTTTCTCATCGTCCATGAGGAGCACCTCGCGTTTCCAGAGCTGGTAAACCTCGCCAGTGACGAGTTCGCCCTCAAGGTCCTTGAATTTATTGTAGATGGCGTCCTTCTGCAGGTCGAGAATCTTGCTGGCAAGGGTCTGACGCAGGTTGAGGATGGCACGGCGACCAAACTTCTCAAAGTTGATTTTGCGAGTGTGCTCTTCGCCCACCTCGCAGTCGGGGTCGTCGTCGGCCTGGGCCTCGCTGAGCGCAATCTGCTTGTTGGGGTTTTCTACCTCACCGTCGGGCACGACTTCGAGGTTCTGATAAATCTCGCAGTCACCCTTGTCGGGGTTAACGATAACGTCGAAGTTGTCGTCGTTGCCAAACATCTTGGCCAGCACGCTGCGGAAAGATTCTTCCATCACGCTGATGAGAGTAGTCTTGTCGATATTCTTCTCGGAGTTGAAGAATGAGAACTGCTCTTGCATGTTGACCGTTTCTTCTTTTTTCTTTGCCATAATTGAATGATTAGAACTTAATTATGATTTTTGTATATTTGATTTCGCTGTAATTGAATCGGGTGCTCACCATGACCAGCTCGGGGCGTTTTTTGCCTTCGGGCTTTACCTTGGTGGGCACGTCGATGTTGAATCCCTCGTCGTCGCAAGCGGTGAGTTCGCCCTTGAGCTTGCGTCCGTCGGCGGTGAGCACTTCCACTTCCTGTCCTATGTTTTTCTCATACTGGCGCACAACCAGCAGAGGGGAAGTAATGCCGTAAGAACCCACGGTGAGTTCATAGTCTTCCACGTCGCGGTCAAAGGCGTCGAGCACTGCGTTGTTGACCATGACGCAGTCGTCGATGTTGATGTCGGTCATGCTGTCGAGCTGCACGTCGATGATGTTGTCGCGGCTCACGGTGAGCTGCACGAGGAACATGTCGGTGCCGTCGAGCGTGTCGTTGATGACCTGTGTAAGTGCTGCTTTGTCTATCATGCGTTTATAAATATAATAAAAACGAGGAAGCACCTGCCCCCTCTCACGATTGCAATGCAAAATTACTCATTTTGTGCCATTTGTGCAACACTGCGCCCTTCAAACAATTAATGTATGCGCCCATAACTAAAATATTTATGTTTTTTTAACAATTCTCTGCCTGCAAGGTTACTATTCAGCAATAGAACTCCCCGCGCGGATCTTATGAAAATCTTTCTCTCGCACAAAGCGTAAGGCAAAGAGAGGCTGAAAGCCGACACGCAGAACGCAGTTCTGCACATAACCCTGTCCTAACTGAGCGCAAGCGAAGGCAGGACAGGGTAAACGCGATACACTATACTGCGGTTGAAGGCCGCCACCTTGCACGTTTCGACCCGGAAAGTCCATTAGGACAAGAACAAGATTTTAGATTATCATTGTGTCAGGATTTGTGCTATATTGAGCGAGTATATGGGTTCATATATGAACGAAAGATAGTGCAAATCACGCCAATGAGAAGCAAAATATTTTC
>NZ_JAZLLZ010000107.1:0-5797 GCF_045598405.1 Sodaliphilus sp. | reverse complement strand
AGAAAATACTTTTATTATGATTTTTATGTTTAGAAAATAGCTTGCTCTGCAAGCAAAATGGAATTACCTCATAGCTAGTGTATTATCATTTTGAGGACAGAGTCCTCCATTTTAAGGGAGGTTCGCTGGTCGCGGCACGGGTTTTGCCCACTTACCGCTGCTCACTCCCTTGTGCACGGTTCTTGGCGTGAGCCATATAAACTAAAAAAAATCATTTTCTTTTTTTTCGATACCAAGCCCCGGTTATACCAAAGTGTCGTAACTGACAGTGTTTGGAGAAGTTAGTACAATTCTCGCAACTTTAACCGGACAGTAATAAATACCAATGTACACAAAAGTAACAAAAGCAACAAAAGCAATCTGTTTCAGTGGTTTCTGTTATTTCACGATTTTGTGTTTCTTTTCACCGAAGTAGGCAACGGGAATGCGTTCTTTGTAATCGTTGTGCATGATGTCTCTCTCGGGCTTGTAGTGCTCGGTCGGGAGATTGGCGAGGTTGAACAAGATGTGACAGAGCTCGTCGGTCGAGAATGTCTTGTCTTGTGCATTCAGCAGGGCCTGGACTTTGTGGGGATACTTGGTTTTGTAGCCATGAGAATACCACACGAAGAAAGGCACTTCAAATATGTATCGGCACAGCGTGGGCGTGATGTCGCCATCGAGTTTGCGACCACGGTTGTCCCGGTAGTCATAGATTTCTTCGCCATGGTCGGAGAAGTAGATGACAATGCTGTTAGAGTCTTTGAACTTGTTGTAGATCTGTGACAGGATGTAGTCGTTGTAGAGTGTGGCGTTGTCATACTGGGCAATAGCGGTTTTCTTGCTGCGGTCAAGCCATTGCTCGTTTCGGTTGATGCTGTCGCAAGTGAATCGCATAAACCGCTTTTCGTGCGGAAAGCGTTCGCTAGCGTTGTGATGCTGGCCGTTGAGGTGAAAGATGACCAGGTTGCCCCCTGATGAGACATCAAAGTTGAAAGAGTCGATGAGTTCTCCGTCGTGTGCATAGCAGTCGGGGTTATTTTCGGTAAATGCTATGGGATTGAGTTCTTTATCGTATAAGAAAGAGTTGAGTGCGAAGGTCCACATTGACCCTTGTCCGTAACCTCTCTGGTTGTCCCACAGATAGACGTTCCAGTTGCTCTGCTTGAACAGGGTGGGGAAAATGGGGTGGTCAAACCATTTTTCGTCATTGCTCACCGAGTTGCAGCTGAGTATGTTCTTGATAGCGAGACTGGTCTGGCTAGCAGGAGAATAGGCATTGTTGAATGTGATGAGGTTGTTGCATGCCGCCTCGCTAGCCATGTGGGGAGTCGTGTTAAGCGGATAACCGTAGAGAGGAGAGTGCCATTTGATGAAAGATTCCCCTATGACGACAACGATGTTGATGGAATCGTTGCTTTGACGCGGCGTGGGTGGCTTGATTGCAATGTTGGCATTGATGGCTTGTTGCGTTTCTTTGCCTGACACATACAGCGTCTTGGTGGCTGCGATTATCCTGCTCACTGGGTCGGGGAAATTGTAATACTCGCAATAACTCATCATCTGTTCTGTCGTGGAAAGTTGGGCGAGCACAACGAAACACTCGCCGAAGCCGACGCTCGTGAGCAACGTCGCTAACGTCAGCCAGTTAACGGGGGCGGCGACACGTTGCAACATGTTATGTCCCCACTTGTTTCTTATCACTGTGAGAGAGATGAATGCGGCAAGGTAGATGGCCACTTTGGCATAAGCCTTCATGCTTGCCGATGATAACAAGTAGTCTTGCAGGAACTCGGTTGCCTCGCTGGTATAGGTCTCGGCTACAAGTCTCAACGCCTCGGCCCCGATGCCTGTGTGCGTGTTGGCTTGCAAGAAAAAGTCAATGAGCATGATGATGAACATGGATGCGTAAACCATGTTCTTGGCGATGCGGTTGCTCACCACGTGGGCCACCGCTGCAAAGGCGTAACTGAAGAACAACCCCACAAAACAACGCTGTGCAACGAGCAATGAGTAGTCAAGATGTGGGTTGCCGAATACTGCGGGCAGGCTGTGGAGAGTGGATTTAAGGCAGAAGAAGCAAGCGGTGACAAGAAAAAACGGTAGCTCGTTAACCACGGGGCTACCCACTGAATGAATCAGCGTGGCGAAAAACTTGGATGGCTGCTTGCTTTTATTGTTCATGATTTTGCAGGGTAGATTAGTGAATTTTATAGGTAAAAACCCCGAGCGGTGCGCCCGGGGCTTATGGTGGTAGGTTTCATTGTTGACAATGGAACCAGTTTTATTTGCCGTCTTGATTACTCGTGACGGGGACCACGGTTGTTACCGCCGTTGCCACGGGGACCACGGTTGCCACCGCCGTTGCCGCCTTCGCGACGAGGACCGCGGTTGCCACCGCCGTTGCCGCCCTCGCGACGAGGACCGCGACGCTCCTGACGACGCTCCTCGTAGCCCTCGGGCTTCTCTTGGAGTGCGCGGAGTGACAGACGGAACTTGCCGGTCTTCTTGTCGATCTCGATGAGCTTGACAGTGAGCTCGTCACCTTCCTTGATGCCGCTAGCTTCCATGCTCTCGAGGCGGTCCCAGCTGATCTCGCTGATGTGGAGCAGGCCGTCCTTGCCGGGCATGAACTCTACGAATGCGCCAAACTCAAGGATGCTGCGCACCTTACCGGTGTAAACGGTTCCTTCCTCGGGAACAGCGATGATAGCCTTGATGCGCTCAACGGCTGCGTTGATGTTCTCAACGTTAGCAGCAGAGATATCGATCTCGCCCTTGCCGTCGATCTCGTCGATGGTAACAGTAGCGCCAGTCTCTTCCTGGATGCCCTGGATAACCTCGCCACCCTTGCCGATGATAGCACCGATGAACTCCTTGTCCACTGTCATGTGAACGATGCGGGGAACGTGAGGCTTGTAGTCCTCGCGAGCCTCGGGAATAGCCTCGTTGATGAGTTTGAGGATGTGGAGGCGTCCTTCCTTAGCCTGCTGGAGAGCCTGCTCAAGGATTTCGTAGGGGAGACCGTCGCACTTGATGTCCATCTGAGTAGCGGTGATACCATCAACGGTACCAGTTACCTTGAAGTCCATGTCGCCCAAGTGATCCTCATCGCCCAGGATGTCGCTGAGCACAGCGTGCTTCACGTTGCCCTCGTCGGTGATGAGACCCATAGCGATACCTGCAACGGGTTTCTTGAGCTTAACGCCTGCATCGAGCAGAGCCATGCAACCAGAGCAAACGGTAGCCATCGAAGACGAACCGTTAGACTCGAGGATGTCGCTCACGACACGCACGGTGTAGGGGAAGTTGTCGGGCAGCATGCGCTTGAGGGCGCGGTGTGCCAGGTTGCCGTGACCAATCTCGCGGCGGCTCACGCCACGGGGAGCACGTGCCTCGCCAGTAGAGAAACTGGGGAAGTTATAGTGGAGCAAGAAACGCTCGTTCTCGTGCTTGAGCACGTCGTCGATGAGTTTCTCGTCGAGTTTTGTACCAAGGGTAACAGTAGCGAGAGCTTGTGTCTCACCGCGAGTGAACACTGCTGAACCGTGGGGGTAAGGCAGGTAGTCGGGCTCGCAAGTGATGGGGCGAATCTCGTTGGTCTTACGTCCATCGAGGCGCACCTGCTCGTCGAGGATGCAACGGCGCACTGCATCGCGCTGCACGTCGTGGAAGTAACGGTGAATCATGGGAGACTTCTCTTCGCGCTCCTCCTCGGGGATAGTTTCCATGAACTCCTCGAGAGCCTTGTCGAAGGTCTCGTTGCGCCAGTGCTTGTCGGCGCTGCCGGCTTGAGCCACAGCGTAGCACTTGGGATAGCACTCGGTGCGAACGCGCTCCTTGATTTCCTCGTCGTCCATCTCGTGGCAGTATTCACGCTTAACGACGCCAAGCTCGGCAGCAAGCTCCTTCTGTGCAACGCACATGGGCTTGATAGCATCGTGAGCAGCCTTGAGAGCAGCAATGAGGTCGTCCTCGCTCACTTCGTCCATTTCGCCCTCGACCATCATAATATTATCGTAAGTTGCACCTACCATCAATTCCATGTCAGCTTTTTCGAGTTGCTCGAAAGTGGGGTCGATAACGAATTGTCCGTCGATGCGAGCCACGCGCACTTCGGCGATGGGCTCCTCGAAGGGGATGTCAGAAACAGCGATAGCAGCCGAAGCAGCCAGACCAGCCAGAGCATCGGGGCAGTCAACACCGTCGCTCGAGAACATGATGATCTGAACGATAGTGTTAGCGTGATAGTTAGAGGGGAAGAGGGGACGCAAAACGCGGTCCACGAGGCGAGCGGTCAAGATCTCATAGTCGCTCGCACGACCTTCACGCTTGGTGAAACCGCCGGGGAAACGGCCAAAAGCAGAGAATTTCTCTTTGTATTCAACTTGAAGGGGCATGAAATCAGCACCTTCCTCGGCCTCTTTGGCCGAAACAACTGTCGCCAGCATCATAGTGTTGCCAAAGCGCAGTTCAACAGCTCCATCGGCTTGCTTTGCAAGCTTTCCAGTTTCGAGGGTGATCTCACGTCCGTCACCCAGTACGATGGTTTTTTTAGTAGGTGTAAACATAAATTATTTTTAATACATTGTGTAAAAATCGGACAAAGGTAGTAATTTTTTGCCACTTTACCAATTATTTTCGTGAAAATCACACTTTTGTCGTTTTTCCGCAATATTGAAAACATAAGTTTCCTAAATTAAAGTGATTGTTGCTAATTCTTTGTCCCTGGCGGGACAACATGTAACTTGATTTTATAACATGCGAAAGTTGAATTAAAAAATCCTTAATATGGAAATTTTGTTGCAAAATATTTTGTAAAAAGGAATTATTGTTATACCTTTGCTTCGTAAATAATATAATATGAGAATCGTTTCGCATAGAAAACTAAAAGAATTTTACGAGAGACCTGGGCATGAAGATTCCAAGGTCGCTTTGGAACGATGGTATCATGCCGCAGAAGAAGCTGATTGGCATAATTTTGCCGAAATGAAGCAGGACTTCGGTTCGGTGGACTCGGTGGGAAATCAGCATTATGTGTTTAACATAGGCGGGAATAAGTACAGGATGGTTGTCGTGGTGAAATTTGTGATGGGATATATTTTCATCAGATTCGTGGGCACCCACCAAGAATATGACAAAATAGATGCAAAATCGATTTAAAATTAGGCAATATGATAAAAATTACTGAAAGTCAATACAAACTTGCACAATCAAGGATTGAGGGACTGCTTCCGTTAGTTGACGATACCACTCCGCTGGACGATCCCAAGGCAGTGGAACTCATGATGATGTCTGACATTATCATAGAATATGAAAAAGAGCATTGTCCCATTGAGAAACCCACAGTGGCCGAACTCATTGCCGACGGATTGAAGGAAGTGCACCTCACGCAAAAACAGCTTGCGACTGAACTGGGCGTGAGCACAACGCGCGTCAACGATTTTGTGTCGGGGAAATCCGAACCGAACCTTAAAATCGCAGGGCGCATTTGTAAATTGTTGAATATTAAGCCAGCGGCAATGCTGATGCTATAGCATTAGCTTGTCTGAAAAAAACATAAACCGCTGAACTGTGTGGCATTATTTCTGTCACTGTTCAGCGGTTTTTGTATTGTTTTTGTTCTTACATTCTCTTATGCAGTTCACGCCCAAATACTAGATAGAATAGAAAGTAATATACCTCAAATCCGCAGTATAAAATTTGTTAACGTTTTTGCACGCGTTAGAGGGGCATCGCCTGGCCGGATCGGTGGCAACGTGCTAAGTTCTGTGTGTTTTTGTCACGAGCGGGCACACTGCCCCTTTCCCCAATCCTT
>NZ_JAZLLZ010000106.1:0-4193 GCF_045598405.1 Sodaliphilus sp. | reverse complement strand
CAGGACAATACCTGAATAACCCCCACCGCCGAACGAAGTGGCGGTGGGGGTATAGTATCAACAAGCAGATGCGTCCAGTAGGACGCTAATCGGAGCAAATAGGTGAAATTCAGATTGTTCCATATGCTAAAGTTGAGTTATAGAACAAAATGATAAGTGGTCAAAATCAGCATTTGTTTTTCTGTAGAAAGGGACTAAAAACTAAAACCACAAAAACCGTTTTGCGAGCAAGCAATCCCGTTTCGCTGAAAAACAGATTTTTATTTTATGCTTATTTTCAGTGTATTTCAAGCGCAGCGCCACCATCAAAATACAACCCAAGAGAAAAGGCGCTTCGCTTGAAATACACTGAAAATTCACAAAAAATTAATTCTTCGTCAACACCTTCTAGTTACACAAAAGTGTTAGCGGTTTATTTCTGTTTTTGTTCTTTCCCTTTTCCCTATTATTTTAGGCATAAAGCTCTAATCCTATACTCTGTGGGAGCCACACACTATTGATTCAGGATTTTCTTGACAATGGTATTGATGTCGATAATGTCAATGTCATTGTCGTGGTTGATGTCGCACTCTTCGGGGATGTCATATTTCAGCGCCAGCGTGCAGTCGGCAGTGATTTTGGGAATTGTGATGCAACCAGTTTCAGTGATTAGCGGCATCACGTCTATGCCATCGAGCGTGGCCTCAACCAGAGGGAACGATGCGAGTGCCCCCAGCTGCAGCACCTGAGGCTCGCCGGTGGTGATGGGCAGGACAATATCACCCACTATGTTGTTGCTTATCGTGAGTGTTGCAAGCGGTTTGGCCGCAAATACAGCGTCGGTATCCTCAACCATGGTTGTGAAATTGCTCCAACCTGTTGCTGCTTGGTATTTCTCTTTCGTTCCGGCGGGCACATGCAGAGTCGCGCCAGTGTAGGCGGCTGCGGCAAACGCTCCTTCGGGGATGTCTTGCGGCTCTTGGTAGCCAGCATACACATCGCCAAGGGCAGTCATCGCGCTGAACCCTTTGTCTCTGATCATTTTCATCTGCTTGATATATAGCTTCTTCACTGCCTTGCAACTGCTAAACGCTGGTGAAAACACATCAACAGGCCCCAGAATCTTGATTTCCTCGATTTTGTTACATCCTGTAAATGCACCGCTGGGTATTCGCTTCACGTGCTCACCTATTTCCAGATACTTGATGGGACAGTTGGCAAACCAGTAGTGATAGACGTAGGTCTGTGACGAACCCGAAACGACGCTGGTAAATGGAGTGTCTTTGCCCCACTCGGCATCGTAGTAAACCCGTTCAAGCGAGGTGCATCCGTCAAAGACGCTACTCCCCATTTCGGTGATGGTGTAGGGGATACTCACCGATGTGATAGTAGTTTGCCCCTTAAAGGCATCGTTGCTGAACCTGTTGACTTGGCGAATGGTGCCACTTTTTGACACATGCGATGGAATGACGATATCGCCGCTGATTTTTGTAGGTTTAATTACTGTGGTAAACGCATCATAGTCACTGTAGTTCAAGTCGGCCCGGGAGCTGATAGTGGAGCTTGCCATGATGATGGCAAAGCATGTTAAAAGTCTGTTTCTCATTGTTATATAAATTTTGTTGATCGTTGGGATGGCAAAGTTATGTCAATTATTTTGCATGAATTGATAGACGTCTATATAAACTGCCGGTTATGATTCCTTAAATTTGCAGCGTGATGCAAAAAAGTCCGCGCTATTTCTTGTTGTTGTGGATAAAAATTTCTAAATTTGCACTGCGTAGGCCACGGCCTGCACAAGACATTTGGAATCAAATAGAGACATTGTCTTCTTTTAGGGGCTTGATGAAACCGCCAAATTTTTTCGAAAGTTCCCCAACTGTGAGAGGCAACTGTCTGCACCTTTGCAATTATCAAGGGTGCGGACTTCTTGCATCACTCTGTGGGGAACAGGCGCTTGGCGGTGCCCATCAAGCCACAGACAGCAAGAACCCGCACCCTTTTTGTGTGCCCGTACTTGCTACAAAACATGAAAAAAAAGTTGAACTTATAAAGAACTATTATGGAAAAAGTAAATTATGAAATCGTAAAAAAAGCTGCTGATGAAGGTTTTTCTGCATTAAAGAATTTAATAGAAGAGATTCCTCCAGAACAAAGAAATGCTGCTTTAGCAATTATGGGTATTGTTGGTGTGAGTGCAATGGCAATTAAAAAGTTAAGTGATATTGTAATGAAAAAGTAGTTATGCAATCGTTAAAGGCATTAGAAACTTTAATAAATATACATGCATGGTAACTGTTAGGACTAAGGACGAACTTGAAAGAGCCCTTAAAGCGGGCGAGAAGAGAATCCTGTGTAAGGGAGAAATCGAGAAAAAACTTAGAAAACAAAAAACTTTGCAAACTGCCGCTAAAGTTACTGGAGGTGCATTGGCTGCGACTGCAGCAGTAGTAGGAGGAGTGTTAGCCGCTCCTTTTTCTGGTGGAAGTTCTCTTGCAGGTGCGGGTGCGGCTATTGGTATGATGGGGGGGCATTGCCTCACTTGTGGTGCCGTGACAGCAACTTCTACGGAACTGTTTGTTATTTTGGGTATAACAAGTGCAACGGCTTTAGCAGCTTATGGTATATCAAAAGATAAGAAGGTCAAACTCAATTTCAAAAAAGATGGTGTTGAATTAGAGGTCGAATGACATTATTTCAGCAAGTTTTAAAATAGATATTACTAACTTATAAATAAATTCAGAATGAAGACTGTTTCAAACACTAATGAGCTAACAGCCGCTCTTGAGGCTGGTGAGAAAAAGATTGTCTGTACAGGCGAAATCGCTGAACAAATTAAAAAGCGTCTCAAGAAAAAGAAGCGTATGAAAGTTGGCGGAATTGTACTAGCTGTGGGAGGTGTGCTGGCAGCACCATTTACTGGTGGTGCTTCTCTTGCTGGAACTGCTGCAGGTCTAACAATAGGAGCAGTAACCATCTCTATAGCAGAACTCGCAATCATTTGCGGAACAGCACTTGCAGGACTGGCTATACTCAAGGATAAGAAAGTAAAAGTTTCTAAAAACTCTGACGGTAGTATTACACTTGATGTTGAGTGATATACTACATTACTGTTATAGCATGTCCTTAATAATTTGGTGTGTTTTTGTGAGAAATAGTTTTTTAGATTATAGATTTAATCTTTGGTAATGGACTCAAATCTTACACTTGCGGAGCAGCTGGAAATTGTGCGTAGGACTGGGTGGTCGATGGAGGTGGTGAGGTTTATCCGCAACATGGATGAGGCTCGCATCTATATGGGAGCAGGGCTGGTGGAGGCTCGCATTGGCGGGCGCACGGCTTTGATACGCCGCGACATTGACTGGAGCGCTTTTAACTGCCGCCACGAGTGGCTGAAGAAGAAGTTTGCCGACTGGACCCAGTGGTGGGACTACAATAATGCCGACCTGATAGGGGAGGGGTGGCCGCCGCGTGACGGCAATGGCGACCCCTACGAACTGCACCACATAGGCCAGCAGCAGGATTCGCCGTTTGCCGAGCTCACGTGGCAGGAACACATGGGCGATGGCAACAATCGCATTCTGCATCCGCAGCGCGAGTCGGCCATTGACCGACAGCAGTTTGACGGAGAGAAAAGCCTCTACTGGCAGGCTCGTTTCAAGGCGTTCACCCCAAGTGAGTTGAAAAAGATTTACGGTAAGTAAAAAACACGACTAGCATCATGATTAGAGGATATGCAAAATTCTTATGCAAGGATTGCGGGCACGAGTTTGAAGGACTGGATATTGAGTATCGTGGCACTGCCGAGAGCCAGCCATTGCCGTGCCCGCAATGCGGTAGCATGAACACAAAGAAAAGTCACGCAATTTTCAAGACAAAGCCATTGTTATATAGACGATAACGATGACGATAACGATGACGATGACAACTGTGCCTGTAAGGGACTTTTATTGTCCGGCAGGACAATACCTGAATAACCCCCACCGCCGAACGAAGTGGCGGTGGGGGTATGGTATCAACAAGCAGATGCGTCCCGTAGGACGCTAATCGGAGCAAATAGGTGAAATTCAGATTGTCCCATATGCTAAAGTTGAGTACACTATCTATGAGGTAATTCCATTTTGCGTGCAGAGCAAGCTATTTTCTAAGCATAAAACCATAATAAAAATATTTTCTTTTTTTTACCGGACAACAATATTTTTAAATATAATATC
>NZ_JAZLLZ010000105.1:0-7950 GCF_045598405.1 Sodaliphilus sp. | reverse complement strand
GGCAAAACACACATACAACCTGCACCTGAAAGGCTATGTCGGCGGTTGCGACTTCGACCGTGACTATGTTGACTATATCCTTGCCAACAATGCCGGCAAGCCGGTGTCGGTGCTCATCGACTCTCTGGGTGGCTCGCTCGCAACTGCTCTCAGCATCGCGTCTGCCTTCAACGCCCATGGTGACGTATCTGTGCACTTCGCGGGGATGAACGCTTCAGCGGCAACCATCGCTTCGCTCGGAGCCAGCAGCATCAGCATTGACTCGTCGGCAATGTACCTCGTCCACAAGTGCAGCAGCGAGTTCTTCCAGTACGGCAACCTCAATGCCGATGACATCGCAACTCTCATCAAAGACCTCAAAGCAACCAAGCGTGACCTCGACAAACTTGACGCGAACATCGCCGAGATGTACGCCGCCAAGTGCAAGAAACCCGCAATCGAACTGCTTGACTTGATGAAAGCGGGTGGCTGGCTCACTGCAAAGGAAGCGCTTGATTGGGGTTTCGTGGACGAAATCACTGACTTTGAGGACGAGTCCGCCCCAAAACTCACCGATGCCGTAGCTTCGGCAATGGCTTCGGCAGGCATGCCCATCCCCAACATCCCGGTCGCAGACTCGCAATCTGCTTTCGGCAAGTTCCTTTCAGCCATAGCGGACTTCTTCAAGCCCAAGGCAGAAGAGGTCTCTGCACCCACACCCATTGAAGCAACTACAGAAAAAACAACCGAAAATAAAGTCAATCCAACAACTACCCAAAACACTATGCACACATTCACGCTACTCGGCAAACTCCTCGGGGTCGAGAACTTTGCCGCCACCGACGGTGTCATCACGCTGTCGGTCGAACAGATGCAGTCAATTGAGAACGCAATGTCCGCACACGAGACACGCCAGGGTGAACTCGAAACCGAGATCACCGCCCTGAAGAAATCACCCGCCGCCGACACCACCAATGTCGTTGACACAGGCAAGCACGAAGGCAAGCAGGCTGAGAAGTCTGATGTCGAGAACTTCGTCGATACCGTGAACTCAGCACGCGCTCTCTACAACATGCTTCCCAAAGTGTAAACAAGCCAATCTCTCATCTCTCATCTCTATTCTCTTATCTCAAAACTTTAATCTAACAACAATCATGGCAGGAAAACTTACTTTCACCCTCGCCGATTACCAGGAAGCAGCAGCAAAATGGCGCAAAGACCTGCTGATGCTCCCCATCATCGGCATCCAAGACACCCTCCAGTACATGACAGGCCGTCCCGGTATCCGCTACAAGGAACATGTGGCAGAGATCAACGGCAATGCCCAGTTCGGTCCCTACAAGCCCTCACGCTCCACCGACTTCAACCTCAACCTCGACTTCCGCACACTCGAGACATTCATGGGCTCAGTGGTAGCGAAGTTCGAGCCCAACTCGGCTATCTCCACTCTTCTCGGGGAAATAGGCGCCACCAAGGGCGACGGCCAGATGTCTACACCCTCAGCTATGCATGTGCTCGCCCTCATTGCCAAGGGTCTCTCCGAACACCTCAACGACGCAATCTGGAAGGGCAAGCGCAACGCGTCGGGCGACCTCACCGTTGACCTCTTCGACGGCTTCGACACCATTACAGAGAATGAAATCGCTTCTGGCGGTCTCACTGAGAAGAAGGGCAACTACATGAAGCTCGACGACGAGATCACGAATGTGAACGCTGTCGACATCGCCAAGAAAATCCTCTTCTCTCTTGACCCCCGTCTGCGCAGCCAGGACCTCTATATGTACTGTACCCAGGACTTCGCCGACAAGTACAACGAGGCTTACCTTATGAGCCACGGAGGCATCAACTATAACAACCAGTACGACCAGCAGACTGTCGAGGGTTCTAACGGCCGCCTGCACATTATTCCTCTCTACAACAAGATTGGTTCTAAGTTCATCCACATCTCTCCCAAGAGCAACATGCTCGTGGGTTACGACCAGATGGGTGACGTGGAGAACGTGATGGTCAAGGAGTACGAGCCCTTCATCCTCTCGTACATCGCCACAATGTTCTTCGGTGTTCAGTTCGAGTCAATCGACAAGCGTCGCATGAAGGTCATCGAACTCAAAGGATATTAACGCACTGCGTGCGTGGTTATTGGTTATTGTTGAGTGGTTATTGAAAATTGCTCGATTACCCATAACCAATAACCACTCCACACGCGAAGCGTATTCAATAACCAATAACCAATAACCTATAACCATTTTCAAAGAAAAAAGACTATGCAATGTCCTAATCTACAGAAATCGCTCGGCTGGTGCCAGGGCACACCTGAGCTGCCGGGCATGAAGCGTCGGCTTTACTATATCTCCAAAGGCTACATCGTCAAGTGGCCAACGCTGCCTCGTGACGCGCAGGGTCGCATCACCTCGGCCATCTATGAGGGTGACTTCGTGCTTGCCGCTGATGCCAAGTGGAAGTACATCGACGTGCTCCCCGACAAGTCTCAGCTCACAAGCGAGGCACAGGGCGAGGTTCCCAGCCAGACCCAGCTCAACAAACTCACCGCAGTCCATCCCGCCGTTGGCGCTGAGGCATCGGCTGCCGCCGCCTACATCAACAACAACGACAATGTCTATATCGTCGAGGACATGAAGGGCAACTACCGTGTCGTTGGCTGTGACAAGTGGGAGTCCAAGTCTACTGTCGCACAAGACCTCGGTCAAGGTCCGACAGGAACAACCTCAACCACTATCACAGTAGAGGCGACCGACGAGTGTCCCGCTCCCTTCTACCGCGGTACAATCGAGACCGAAGAGGGCGACATCGACGCGTCCGAAACCACCTGACACTGAATTAAGGTGGTTTCTGTTAATTATGTCGAGGCGATTTTGAGGGATGTTTTGAGTAGGTTTTTGGCATGAAGAGGGAGCGAAGCGAGCTTCGTGACCGACTGAATGTCAAAAAGATGCCAAAACAGACCCAAAAGCGACCGAAATAAAAAACAAACTTTCCTCAGAATTAACAGAATCCACCGCTAGGGTTAATAATAAATGTTATGGGCAAAGGGGGTAATCCGATTGAGTTGGACGACATCTTGAGTGAAATTGACGTTCCTGAGATCGAGGTTGCCCCCGATGTTCTTTCCAATGCCCAGCAGGCAGTAAGCAAAGACCTCTTCGCCGAGCAGAAGCGCAAGGCGTGGAAGGAGGGACAAGCGGACGAAGCCCGCTGTGACTTCATACGCAAGGTACGCATCACACGGCGAAGCGACACTTTCTTCATCTCCCTGTGGCAGAAATCGCTGATGGGACGCACACTCACCGACATCAAGGGCGATGAAAGCATGGTCGCGTTCTTTGCCGAGAACATGGCTCCGCTGATGACAGACATCCTGGGCGACAATTTGCTGAAAGGCGACTGGGCGATCGTGACCACGCCCAAACGCCGTCACCTCACCAAGAACTTCGCAACGCTTATCAGCGAGCGTATCGGTGAAATGCTCGGCATCCCTTTCTATGAGGATGTCGCTTTCTGCCATAGCAAGCAGCGAATGAACGCAGTGTTCACTCTCAACATACTGCCCAAGGAGCAGAACCTCATCGTCTTCGATGACTTCGTGACCACAGGGCAGACACTGCTCGCAATGCGGAAACTGATGCAGGAGCATAATAAGAACTGTGCATTTTTCACAGGAATCAACAACAAATTGTAACAACAATTATTTTTTTGCTTGCTTTATCTCTTCTGTTGCGTTTCTAACATTCTCGAAATATTTCTCATCTGTAATTGTTGAAAATCCTAATGAACTTTCGAGTTCAATCATCGATTTATGCTTACGATAAGTTTGTTCAATAAAATTGGAAGGCATTTTGCCTATCTGATGAACGTAGTCATAACCGAATTGTTGACAAGTTCCTTTTACTAATTCCATGGCTGGATAAAAATGGGGTAATGAATTTAGTAGTCTTTTCCCTATCAAAAGCACGAAATAGTCATAATTGCGATATTTGCGTAAATATGCGTGTGCAAGCATGTAGATTATATAGCCAATCGTTTCTTTCTCAGACAGAGCCGTTAGAAATAAGCCATTTTTAATAGCCTCGGTAGAAACCTCCATGGTTTGTATATACCATTCATCTCGTGCAAAAGAGCCTGTTGTTAGTTCAACATTTACCCATTTGCCTTCCTCTGAGATGTGCTTGATATACATATGATTGGGAGCGGTTGCTAAAAAGCAGGAGCCCCCAGCCGCATCACATAATATTTTATAATATATTGGTAAAGAGGTGCATTGTCCAGAATGCGTTCTAATGACCTTTGATGTTAGAAACACTGAGAAATCCTTATTTCCTGCACAGTCTTGATAGTCGTATGAGAATGGTTTGTTACCATTCATCCAATTAGGTTTTGTGAAATAATGAAATAGAGCAGCATTTACTGCCGTTTTATATCCCTGTATATTTTGTGCAACAATGAATTTTTTCAAATTCTCAACAGTTTTATTCACTGAAGTTGCAAGTTGATTATAATTTGCTTTCCCTTCGAAATAAGCATTTTCCAGAAGATACTCAGCCCTTAAAAGATTATACCGCTTTGAACCATCGAACATTTCAAAGAGTTCGTTATAAGCCTCAAAATAATACCTTTCATTGTGCATCTGTGGAATTGTGTCAAATGGTATTGAATCGCCAGGATTATATAGTTTGACACAATCGCTTTTAATTTGACTTTGTATCAATGTATATTTTGTTTCTGCATTTGCACAAAAATATATTGATGACAGTAGAAGCAAAAATATACAAGATTTAATTATAGAAAAGTTCATGATTCTAATAAAATCAATTATCATTTTGTTGTGGAACTATATTCTTTTTATATGTTGTACCGGTTTTTAAAAGTTTTGTGTTATTTATTTTTATTTTATTGTTATTGCAAATTATAATCGTATCAGCCCCTGTCATATAACTTATAGCCATAAGAACATCTGAAATGTCTGAAGGATAGATGGTATCGTATTTTAATAATATTTTTCTTTCGCAATTATACCATTTACCAATACCAATAACTTTAAATAGATCACGATACTTAATATATTTAAAAGTGCTATCATTATATAGATGCAACGTATAATTGTATCCAATCGGGTGATGATTGGGATCATCGAAACCTGTATATAGTCCTGCAATGTCAACTTTGCCTAAGTGATTTGTACTACATGAACAAATTAAGATAGTGATAATCAGAAAAATAAATTTTCTCATTTCTTGTAATATATTCCTATAATTGAACGAGCATTAAAATCATCGGGTTGATTCTGAAGTGATGTCGCAATCCAAGGATATGCTTCTATCAATGTATTTCTTGTTGAATTAATATTTACAGGAATCAGTCCAGTATTATTAACTCCTCCTGGAGCATAAAGCAATGTTCCACTCCAGTCACGCACTGTTTGAACCCAAGAAGAAGTAATATCATTTATTGAATTAGGTTTGCTTGCAGAATTAATAGAACTTAAAGATCCTGGATTAAATGCATACTGAGCTTTGTAGGCTGCAGTTTCATCAAAGACGTCTTGTAACAACGTGTTTCCGTTTTCTGAAAAAGCTAATTCTCCAACTTCAAATTGCCCCGCATGAGTCACCTCATGAACAAAATTATAATCTCCTTCAAAATTAATACTTATAATATTTGCTCGGGAATCATAATTTAAAAATCCAGTACCATTTACATGTGCCAAACGATATACTTGACTACTATTAGCCAAAACAGTCATTGTTTCTAAACTTGTATTCAAACTAGCAACTCGTTCACTACGATCGCCTATTTGGGCAGATAATTTGTCTGCACTCCATCCTTTTTTTGCTGCCTGTGTTTCGAGTTCGTTAATTTGTTTTTGGATTTTATTTCTTTCTGCTTCAATTTCGCCTCTCAAACGATTCCATTCGGATTTACTATTTTCTTCAATTACCATTCCTGTAGGATCGATAAACTTAATGGGGTTATTTGCGCAAAAAGCATATGGAGAAACAGAATAATAATTTTCCGCTTTAGGGTCAATTGTAAGAAATGCACTTATTCCTGACGCAATTGTATCAGCAAAGATAACTTGATTACTATTATCAGTAACTTGGACTGTCTTATGCTTAAAGTCAAATGACGCTTTCAAATGAGTTCCAGAATCTGAAACAATATTAATGACAAAAGTATTTTCTGAATTTGCATTCTGAGCAGTTAATGTAATTGTACTATCTCCCGCCCATGAATATGGGCTATCAGTACTATCCGCATTCTTTGCTTGGAGTGCAAAATGTATGCAGCATAATAAAATATAAACTAAAAAACTTCTCATCATAGGTAAAGTTGTGTCTTTTGCTTGCAAAGTTAATGTATTTACCTTTGCCTTCCAAGAAATATTTAAAAAAAATGGACCAAAAATTCACTGGAATCATACAGCAATGGCTTGACACTCCCGACACTGAAAGGGATTATGTTCTCGGTGCGCTTTACCTGCTTAAGCTCACAGGCAACCATGTCATGCACAACAACTATATCGCCAAGATTGACAATGACACCACAAGGCGTGCCATTGAGTACAACTTGCAGAAATACTACAATTTCCGCATCGTACAGCTAACGCATGAGCAGGTCGAGGAAATGGCTCGCAAGGCTGAGAAGATTGCCGACGAGTTGCACTTTGATGATGAGGAAGAGAAGTCAGGCGAGGAGGACAATGCCGATGAGGACGGCAAGCAGAAGTCATGGAAGCCGGGCAAGCGTGATGACCACGATGAACTGCCCGAAGAGATTCAGGCTCTCTATGTGGAGAACCTAAGCCTGCTGCGACAGATGCGCGAACTTCACCTTGAACTACGCCACCTTTCGGGGATGGGTTCTAACAAGTCGGTGTGCCAGGACTCTGACCGATATCCGTTCCTGAAAGAGTTGATTGCATGTGACAAGAAATACCACGACAACTGGAAGCAATATGACCAGTATGTCTGCCACCAGAAATGAAAAGGACTGCTGACATAGGGGACGTGTTGAAGCCGCTTGCCGAGAAACCATTTCAGGCTTATCTCTCGAATGTGCTTCAAGTCGCTGATGTGCTTGACTGGATTCTGTCGCAGGTCGGAAAAGCCGAGGTGTGGCAGACATCCTTCTCTATATCGGAGGAGTTCTTGCGTCGCCTTTTCTTCCTGGAGCGAGGCGGAAATGTGAAACGATTCAACCTTGTGCTTGACCACAAGGCGACAAACAAGACGCTGAAGCTATGGACGTTCATAACGCAGGTGATTGAGCATACATACCTTGCGGACAATCACTCGAAGATTTTGTTGGTTCGTAGTGACAAGGGCGACACGGTGTCTGTGGTTACTTCACAAAATCTCACCCGAGGCAACCGCCACGAGTCGGCTTTCATCTCCACTGACCCAGTGATTTTCGCTACGCTCCATTCGCAAGTCGAGGACTTGATACGCAACCACAGTGTTCCTCTCTCAGAATTATTTGAACAACGTATAAACTCTTGATATATGGAATATACAGACGAACAACTTGACCAGATAGAAAAGTTCGCTTCCATCTATCTGAAGATTTCGGACATGGCGGTTATTCTCGACATCCCCGCCGAGGTGCTGCGTTGGGACATCTCCCAGCGTGAGACCGAAGTGTCCCAGAGATATTATCGAGGCAAGGCTGCCTCTAAAGTTAAACTGCTCCAGCAGGAGATGCTTCTCGCGCAGGTTGGTTCACCGCTTGCGGTGGAGAATGCACACCGCAATCTGCTGGACATGGAGGATGACGAATAATAGCGGCTTTGCCGCTGGTTAAGGGTTTAGGCGACTATGTCGCTGGTTTATTGCTTCGCCGTTTACCGCTAAACTCCCTAAACCGCACGAAGTGCACTAAACCGTGGCTTTAGCCACAATAAACCAATTTTTGTAAGCAAAAATTACTATGCCATTCCCTAACATGACCGAAGTAGCC
>NZ_JAZLLZ010000104.1:0-12136 GCF_045598405.1 Sodaliphilus sp. | reverse complement strand
CGGGGAGTTCCATTGGTGAATAGTTACTGCTTGGAGGACTAGGAGAGGATGGGGGTGATAAAAATGGGTGTGAGTTGCTCGGTTGATGGTGTGTGGGGTGGGGCGGGGTGTTAATTTTGTGGTCAGATTTTTAAACTGACTTTATCATGAGAAGAAAAAACACACTACTTGAGATTGTGCCGCGGTGCGCACGTCATTATTATTCACCCGACGCTTCGGTGCCTGGAGAGGCTGCCGTGGCTGTGAATTTGCGTCAGCGTGAGCAGTGGCTAGAAGTGACGGGGGTGCCCGGGCATTATGGTGATATTCCCTCGGGGCACCGGCTGATGCTTGTGGACGGTGCTGATGTCTTTACCGTTAAGAATGGGCTGGTGTATCGCAACGGGGTTAAGGTGAGCAATGCGGCTCGTGAAATCATCGCTATGCACCGCGTGGGCGATTGCATCGTGGCGGTGTCGCCGCAGGGAATGATGTATTTCCAGGAATCGGGCGGCGTGATGCAGGAAATGAATATGGCCGATGCTGTGCCGTCGTTAACTATCGTTGCTGCCGACCAACTGGAGAGCCGTCAGTCGTTGAGCCCATATTCCTTTGCCGAGCCATATAGCCGCTGGGCTTCGCCCCTGGGTGTTGCCGACGTGGCTGCCATTGCCTCACGCTATCGCACGGCGTGGAACAGCGCAAAGGCAGCTGTGGCAGCATCGGGCGGATACTATGCCCCGCTCAATGTGTGCTACGGGGTGCGCATGTGGGATGACAACTACATGTGGATAAGCGATGCTGTGACTGTGGGGCTAGACACATTGTCAAACGCCTCGATGGTGAGCGCGCAGGTGGCGGTGGAGAGCACACGCTACACCGGGATCGAGGCATCGCAGTTTGTCATGAGGGGGTATAGGCTGGGCATCAAGGTGAACAGCGGCGTGCCAGCGCAGTGGCGCAAGATGGTCAAGGCAATCGATGTGTTTGCCACCGTGCAGCCTGCCATAGCTGCCGAGTCGTCGCTCGACTACCGCTGCGTGACCCAGCAGGGCGGGACTCGTGCGTCGATCCTCGAATATGGCTGGCAGGCCTTGTCGCACGACCGGGTGATGGCGGCGCTCGACACCTCGGGATGGTGCCTTGTGGCATCCACCACTAGCATTGACTCGCTGGGCGATGGTCGATTTGAAGCCGCCAATGTTGCTTATGTGCCCATTACCGACACATGCGTTGTCAACGCTCCGCTGCCAGGCGGCGTGACGCTCACCCCCGACGAGACGGCAGCGGTGAAGCAGGGAAGCGCTGCCGTAGTTGCCGCCGCCTCGATGGTGCGCAACGGCAGGCTGTATGTGGCGTCGCGCGACGGCGTGATTGCAGTCAGTGCCCACGGCAATGCCATGATCACGAGCCAAGTGGCAAGAGTGACAGGAGCGGAGATACATGCAGTGGCGCCAGTGTCTAGACCGCTGTATTCGGGAGGCTTCGGGCGATATGCCGTGTATCTGTTCACCAGCGAGGGAATCTATGCCGTGGCACAAAGCGCCCTGGGCACCCTGGGCGAGGCAAGGCTAGTGGACCGCTCGGTGATCTCTCCCGGCTGCGTGCCAGTGGATGGCGACCGCGACGTGTATTTCACCGACCGCAACGGTTGCCTGTGCCGTCTCACGGGCAGCACCGTGTCGAGGCTGATACCCGACATGGGCGTGGCGCAATCGATGGCATGGGACGATGCCCACCGCGAACTGCATGTGCTCACCGCAGGCGGCACCATGCTGGCAGTGCAGCAACAAGGAGTTTATAGCCACCGCACCGTGCCAGCCGTGCACCTCTATGACGACGTGACGCATGCGCTGGCAGTGACGGCAGCAGGCGAGGTGCTAGACCTGGCTCACGAGGAAGAAGCCGCCATGAGCGTGAACTACCAGAGCCATCCCGTGGTGCTCGACTCGCTCATGCGTGCCGTCCCGCGGATGGTGTCGTGGCATGTGAACGGCAAAGCAGTGGTGCTATCGCTGTCGCTCACCAGCGAGCGCGGCATCAGTTGCCATGGTTTCCTTGCCGGCCGCATCAGGGTAAACGGGGCAGTGCATGCCCCGCTGTCGATGCCCTTGATCACGTCGCCATGCCGCTGCGTGAGGCTAGCGGTCGAAGGTTCCGCCAGCACAGGCACTGTGATCGCACCGTTTACACTAGCATACTTATAAATACCTCCTGACCATGAGCATAGAAGAAATAATTGCAGAGAATGCCCGCCGCAATGATGCTCTCAAGGTCAACTATAACCAGTTGACGGGCGAGGGTTGCTGCGGCGAGCGAGTGAAAGTGAAAGGGGAGTGGCTGCCAGTGCGGCTTGTCAAGGAGCATCCGCATTGCGACGAACTGCCTCCAGCCGAGCGCAACAAGCTGCGCATTGCCTATGACTTCGAGTATTGGGCGGCGACGTGCGCCACAATCAAGGACAAGACCACGTGCCGCAACACAAAGTTCCTGCTCAATGCCCCTCAACGCAGGCTGCTGGCTGTGATGGAGCGCGAGCGCCAGGCCGGACGCCCGGTGAGAGTGATACTGCTCAAGGCGCGCCAGTGGGGCGGGTCCACGCTGGTGCAGATGTACATGGCATGGTTGCAGATAGTGATACACAAGCAGTGGAACAGCCTGATATGCGGCCACCTGCGCAATTCCTCGCTAGCAATCAAGAACATGTATAACACACTGCTGCGCTGCTATCCCCGTGACTTTGTCGATGAAGACGTGAAACTCACCTTCAGCAACTTCGAGGGTTCGAGCACGGTGAAATACCTCAACGGCCGTGACTGTCTGCTAGTGATGGGTTCGTCGCGCAGCGAGGATGCGGTGCGCGGCTATGACCTGGCGATGGCGCATCTCACCGAGGTCGCCTACTGGGCATCGACAGCAATGCATTCGCCCGAGGACGTGGTGCGCAGCGTGAGCGGCACGGTGACCATGAACCCCGACACCGTGGTGGTGTATGAATCCACAGCCAACGGCGTGGGCAATTTTTTTCACAACGAGTGGTTGCGTGCCAAGGGAGTGGGCAGCGACAAGGTGGCGGTGTTCGTGCCATGGCATGAGATTGAGATATACCGCATGCCCGTGACCGACGCCGTGGCGCTGTGGGAGTCGCTCGACGAGTATGAACGCGGGCTGTGGGACTCGGGCTGTACGCTAGAGATGATCAAGTGGTATCACACCAAGCGTCGCGAGTACTCGTCGCATGCCCTCATGAAGGCAGAATTCCCGAGCAACGACATCGAGGCATTCACTAGCACGTGCAGCAGCATCTTTGACAGGACGCTGCTCGATGCATTCAGCAAGCAAGTGGCTTATGCCGAGAGCGGGGATATCGCCGGTGACTACATGAGCGACAGGAACATCAAGTTCACCCCGTCGCCCACAGGCCTGCTCAAAATGTGGACCGACCGCGACGCCACCGCGCCTGCCGAGCGTTACCTGACAGTGGTGGATGTGGGCGGCCGCAGCGCGAGCGCCGACTATTCGGTAATCATGGTGATGGACACCCACAGCGACACTCCTGGCGTTCGCCCCGAGGTGGTGGCGCAGTGGCGCGGACACATAGACCATGACCTGCTGGCGTGGAAAGCGCTTCATGTGGCCAGATACTATAACAATGCGCTGCTGGTGATAGAGAGCAACACGCTAGAGACCGAGTGTGACGACTGCGATGCCGGCGAGTTTATCCTCAACAAACTGGCAGCGTGCTACCGCACCCACCTGTATCGCCGCCGTAACAAGAAACCAGGATTCCAGACAAACCGAGCAACGAAGTCGCAAGCCGTGTACCAGCTGCTGCAGGCGGTGCGCGACAAGACATATATAGAGCGCGACCAGGAAGCCATCAACGAGATGGCCACCTACGAGCGTACCCCGCAGGGGAAATTCAGCGCGATGAAAGGCTGTCACGACGACATAGTGATGACGCGAGCCATAGCGATGGCGGTGCTAGAGGAGAAACGCCTCAAGCGCCAGCACACTATCACCGAAGATGACAAGATGTTCATGCAGGTGCATTTTCCAGCAGCAATCTCTTGAAAGCGTTGTAGCCCGAACTCATGGGCGTCACCTGCCTTGTCCCGCTCAGGAAGTCACGCAGTTGCAGTGGCACGACAATCTCTTGCCCTATCGCCATTTCCACCTGGGTGCTGAACTTGGCGGGATGTGCAGTTGCAAGCGACACTCCTGTCTCGCCAGGCCGCAGGTCATCGCACAGGGCTTTGTAGGCAAACGCGCCGTGAGGCTCAATGATGTAGCCGTGCTGCTTGTGCACGTCGTTCATCGTGTCGATGATCTGCTGGTCGGTGTAGGCATAGGAGTGAATCATCTCACGTGCTTTCTCCACGCTGCCGGTGATGTCGGTGATGCGTTCAAAGTTGGTTGGGTTGCCAGCATCGAGAGCCGGCGCGATGCTTCCTGCGCTGGGCCTGGGCATGAACTTGCCTGTGGTCAAGTAGTCGTGGAAGATGTGGTTCTCGTTCTCGGCAGCGACAAAACGCTTCACGGGCAAACCAATGGCCTGCGCCACGAGTCCCGAAACCAAGTTGCCCAGATTGGCGCACGGCACCGAGAACACGAGGTTGTTCACGTCCTTTCCCAACTGCGCCAGTTGGGCGTAGGCCCAGAAGTAGTAGATGGTTTGCGGCACGATGCGGGCCACATTGATCGACGTTGCGCTCGTGAGAAGCATCTTGCGGTTGAGTTCGGGATCCATGAAGGCTTGTTCCACGAGCCGCTTGCAGTCGTCAAAAGTGCCGTTGACCTCAATGGCGTGAATGTTGCCACCGAGCGAAGCAAACTGCGCCTCCTGCAAGTAGCTGATGGAATCTTGCGGATAAAGGACCCACACATCCACGCCCGGCACATTGCGGAAACCGCCAGCCACAGCGCCGCCGGTGTCGCCCGATGTGGGCACGAGCACGTTGACCGTGTTGAACTCGCCGTGCTTGTCCATGTAATATCGTGCCAGCGCGCCCATGAATCGGGCGCCCACGTCTTTGAACGCCATAGTTGGGCCGTGGAACAGTTCCATTACATACTTATTGTCCTCGATGTGACGCAGCGGCATGTCGAAGGTGAGCGTGTCGCCAATGATGTCGTGGAGCACGCTTGCCTCGATGTCGCCGTGAAATGCCACGTGGGCGATTGCGTAGCCCAGGTCTTGCAGCGTCATGTTCTTGAAGTTGTGCAAGAAAGCCTGCGGCAGTCGCGGAATGCTGCGGGGCATGTATAGGCCGCCATCGGCAGCCAGCCCTTTGAGCACCGCCTGTTCAAGTGTCACATCAGGTGAATTGTGTCGTGTACTATAGTATAGCATTTAGGTAAAGGTAGAAGGTTGTTTATGGTGTGGTTAGATTATCATTTGATCACGGTGCCGGGAGCAGTGGGGTTGAAGGTATTCTTCACCCACACGGGAATGCCCTTACCCGCCACGGGAGCGATTGTGGGCGGGTAGATTACCTTGGCTCCGGCGTCGCACATCTCCTGTGCCAGCTCGTAGGTCATCTCGGGTATGACGGTTGCGTTGGGGTCCTTGCGAGGGTCAGCTGTCATGAAGCCGTCAACGTCGGTCCATATCTCCAGGCAGCTGGCGTTGAGAATAGCAGCCAGTATAGCCCCGGTGTAGTCGCTTCCGCCGCGGCCCAGGTTGGTTTTGAGACCAGTCTCGACGTCCTCGGCAATGAAACCTTGCACCACGACGCGCTGCTCCTCGCTGCCTTCAAACTCGACCTTGACGAGTTCCTCTGTCGCTTCCCAGTCGAGCCTGCGCTGTCCCTCGATGTCGCGGGTCTTGATGAATCGTGGCGAGAAGTGTGGTATAGCATTCTCAATCATGCACGACACGATGGCACTTGACATGATCTCGCCATGTGCCACAATGGCATCACGCACCTGTGAGCGCACCACGTCCTCGAGATCCTGGTTCACCATGAGCATGCCGTAGTAAGAGCGCAGGTTGCCGTCGATGAATTGCTCTATCACCTGGCGGCATTGTTCCTTGGTGCCGTCGATGCACACGGCTTCGATGATGTCGAGATGGCGTTGCTTCACTTGTTCGAGCGTTTGTTCCCATGCAGCGTCATGAGCCTCGGCCATGTCGCACATTGCCAGCAGCTGGTTGGTCACGCCGCCCAGGGCGCTCACTGCCACGATCACTTGCTCTGTGCAAGATTCAACTATTTTTTTCACATTGAGAAGGCTCTCAACAGAACCAACCGATGTTCCTCCAAATTTCAGTACTTTCATTGTGTATCTTAATTCTTGTGTTTCTTAATGTCGCATCGCCCGCAGGGCGTTTTTTATATAAATATAAAACGCAAAAAGTGTGCCGATATTGTGATATTTTGTAACTTTGTGGCATGAAAGAACACAATGAAGACATTTTTTACCTCACCGACGAGCAGCCCGAGCCTGTGAGCGGTGCGCTGCTGGTGGCAAAACCCACGGTTGATGACGACTGTTTCGGCCGCTCGGTGATATTGTTGATTGACCACGACAAGGAAGGAACGATGGGGCTGATACTCAATCGTCCCACTACACTCATGCTCAATGACGCAATCACGCTGGATCGTGTCCTCGACGACGTGAGGCTCTATCTGGGCGGACCTGTCAACGACAACGTGATGTTCTATATCCACACGCTGGGCAGCGAGATAGTACCCGGCTCGGTGGAAGTGCTGCCGGGGTTGTATTTTGCCGGAGATTTCGAGGCTCTGAAACTCTATATCGAATGCGGCGGTGATGTCAAGGGAAAGGTGAAGTTCTTTGCTGGGTATAGCGGCTGGGTGCCAGGTCAGCTTGACGATGAGATAGCACGCTATGATTGGGCTGTGCTGGATGCGTCAGACGTGAATCGTTTTGTGGACGATGCTAGCAATGACTTGTGGCAGTGGGCGGTAGAGCAACTGGGCAAGCGATACCGCCTGTGGAACAACTGGCCCATAGACCCTAATGTGAACTAAACCCCAGACTCCCCGCGCGGATCTTACACAGATTTAGTAATAACTGAAAGAAATTAAAATAATTAGAATAATTTCTTTTTCAGTTAAATCAGATCAATCTGTTGTTGTTTTTCCGGGGATATTGTCAATAATACCATAGCTGACTAGTTACCCCAGAAAATTCATTAGAACAATTTGTGTTACAGGAAATACTGCATGATCACGGCGTCATGGTAGGTGTTGCCGCGTTTTACCCATGATTTGAGCACTCCTGCCTGTTGGAATCCGTAGTCGCTGAATAGCTTGATGCACACCTCGTTGTCAATGCGCACGGTGATGTGCAGTTGGCGCAGCCCTATGTGGTTGCGGGCGTAGTCGCACAGCAGGCCTAGTGCCATGTGCCCAATGTGGCGGCCACGAAACTCGGGGGCGATGAACAGCCCCAGCTCGGCACGGTTGTTGAGCGGGTCGAAGTTGAAGAAATCGATTGTTCCCGCAGGCGTGCCCGAAGCATTATCCTCGATGATGAGCCTGAGCGAGCGGGTAGAGTAGATGTCGCTTGAATTTTGTTGTAGATATTCCCACAGCACCTTGCGCGAGTAGGGTGCGGCGGTGTCGCTCACTGTCCACAACGACGCTTCGTTTTCCCACAGGTAAATGGTGTCGAGGTCGGTGGGTTCAAGAGCCCTCAACGTGATGACATCGTTGTGCATGCTGCGGTTACATTTTAGGGGAAATCATGCGGCCGTGGCGACGTGCCAGGATGTGGTATTCCAATCCCTTGCGGCTGTGTGAGGAGATGTAGTCCACGATCTGGCCGTAGGTCATGCATCCGTCGTCGAGCAGCACCTGCGACTTGCCCTGGGCGGGCAGTTGCTCGCTGTAACGGTTTATTCCAGTCATCGCGGCTGCTTGCTTGGCATCGTTGCTGATGATTACCCACGGCTGGTTGAGGCGTTTGTCCTCTTTCTTTCTGAACGGGTTGATGATGAGGCGATTGAGCATAGCTATGCCTGCCCTCACATAGACGCCAGCCTTGATGATGGGGTAGGCCACGGCGCTATATCGGGGGAAGTGCTTGCGGTAGAAGATGAGCATTGCCTCGTAGAAGATGCGCACATACTGCATCGTGCCTTTCTTGGTGCTCTCGCCCTTGTAGTGAATCATGTCGAGTGGCAGGAACCAGTTCTGGTAGCCGTCGCGGTTGAGCCTGAACGAGAGGTCGATGTCCTCGCCATACATGAAGAAATCCTCGTCGAGCCCGCCTATGCTTTGGAGCATGGATGTGCGGCACAGCATATATGCCCCCGAGAGAATGTCCACCACATGCTTCTCGCGGTCGCTCAGATAGCGCAAGTGGTACTTGGCAAAATGAGGCGAGCGAGGGAAGAGTTTTGACAGGCCGAATATCTTGCAGAATGCTACCCAAGGCGTGGGGAATGCACGCTTGCTCTCGGGCAGGAAACGGCCGTTGCCATCGACCATGCGCAGGCCTATGGCGCCGCAGTGCTCATTGTCCTCCATGTGCGCTATCGAGCCTTTGATGCATTTCTCGGTCACGATGGTGTCGGGGTTGAGAATGAGAGTGTACTTGCCTCGTGCCATCATGATGCCCTGGTTGTTGGCCCTGGCAAAGCCCACGTTGTCTTTGTTCTCGATGAACGTAACCTCGGGGAAACGCTCGCGCGAGAAAGCAATGGAATCGTCGCCGCTAGCATTGTCAATGACGATAACCTCGGCACGCAGGCCTTGGGTGGCCTCCATCACCGAGCGCAGCGTCTGTTCAAGGAAGTACTTGACGCGATAGTTGACAATTACTATGGTTATATCCATGATACAATGTAGGTGAGTTCTATCAATTATAGAAGTCACCTTAAATAAACGTGGATACTCATGTTTTATTTTGTATTGACGAAAATTTTCTGCATTTATGTGCAAGAATTTGCTTTAAATTCGCAAAACTTTTGCCCAATTCGCAATTAAACCTTAATTTTGTAAAAAAATAAAATTATCAAGTGGGACTAATATTAGGTATAGACGTAGGCAGCACCACAACAAAGATTGTGGGCATCGAGGACGGCGCAGTAAAGTCGCCCATGTTTATCACGGCAACCGACCCCATCACTTCGCTGTTTGGGGCGTTTGGCAAATATATATATGACAACAGCATAAAACTCTCCCAGATAGAACATGTGATGATTACCGGAGTGGGTTCCTCACAGGTGGAAACGCCCATTTACGGCTTGCCCACCACCAAGGTGGACGAGTTCCTTGCCGACGGCCTGGGTGCACGCTTCGTGACGGGCCTTAAACGCCTGGTAGTTGTGTCGATGGGCACTGGCACGACCTATGTGCGCGTTGATGGCGACAACATCAAGCACATAGGCGGCATCAGCATGGGCGGCGGCACCTTGCAGGGACTGGCTCATCTGCTGCTGGGCACGGGCCACATCAATGACATCATTGAGATGGCACAGGAAGGCAAGTCGTCAAATGTGAATCTGCTCATCGGCGACATCTGCCACGGCGACATCGAGGGACTGCCCACCCATGTGACGGCGTCGCTCTTCGGTAAGGCTCGCAACAAGCAGGTGAGCCGCGGCGATATCGCCAGCGGACTCATCCACATGGTGCTCGAGACCATAGGCTGCTGCGGCTACATGTCGCAAGTCAATGTCGAGGGAGGCATCAAGGACTTTGTGCTTATAGGCAACATGACTCGCCTGCCTCAGTGTCACGAGGTGTTCCCGATGATAGAAAACCTCTACGGCATACGCTGCATTATCCCTGAATATGCACAGTATTGCACTGCTCTGGGAGCCGCGCTGGCCTTTAAGAAATAAATGCTCACACACGTTAGGAGATGGAACAGGAATTTGCCTCATCGCTTCTCGAAAACGCCGTCAGCGCGTTTGCCTCGCTACCGGGCATAGGTCGCAAGACTGCTCTGCGCCTGGTGTTGCACCTGCTCAAACAGAATGAGCAGGATGTCACCGCATTTGGCGAGGCGTTCATCAAGTTGCGCCGCGAGATACAATATTGCACCGTGTGCCACAACATCAGCGAGAGCGCCGTGTGTCCCATCTGCTCCTCGCCCTCGCGCGATGCCAGCACGGTGTGCGTGGTGGAGAATGTCAAGGACGTGATGAGCATCGAGAACACCCAGCAGCACCATGGGCTATACCATGTGCTGGGCGGACTCATATCGCCCATGGACGGAGTGGGGCCGCAGGACATAGAGATAGACAGCCTCGTGAACCGCGTGGCGCAGGGTGGAGTGAAAGAGGTGATTCTCGCATTGAGCGCAACCATGGAGGGCGACACCACCAATTTCTACATCTTCCGCCGCCTGGCACCTTACCCCGATGTGAAGATAACGATGCTGGCTCGTGGCGTGAGCGTGGGCAACGAGATCGAATATACCGACTCGCTCACCCTGGGACGCTCCATCCTCAACCGCACCCCATTCCAGGACTCCTTCTCAACTAACCAGTAGAGAGTAGAGAGGAGAGATTAGAGAGGTTGTCGATAATTCGACATTTCGATAATTCGATTAAACTTTTAAACTTTTAAACTTTTAAACCTTTACCCCTTTAAACCTTTAATAGATATGGCCGACAACTACATTGAGAATCAATACAACGATTTCCTCAAGCGGCAGGCAAAGAAGGAACAGGCGCGCAAGCACCGCATGCACAAGGCGCTGGTGGCCTATCGCAACAAGCTAAAATCACAACAAGCGGAGAAAAAAGAGTAGTACGGCTTTTTTTAACCTCTTTTAGTTTGTTTACGTGACAACAAAGTATTAACTTTGCACTTACAATAAGAAATCAACTTTTTAATACAATAATTAAAAATTCAATCATGGCTTTTTTAACAACTGACAAACTCGTTATCGTTGGTGCTGGTGGCGCTATCGGTTCAAACATGGTGCAGAGCGTTCTCATGCTCGGTCTCACTCCTAACATCTGTCTGTATGATATCTATGAACCCGGTGTTCATGGCGTATATGATGAAATGTGCCACTGCGCATTCCCCGGTGCAAACCTTTCTTACACCGTAGATCCCGCCGAGGCATTCACAGGTGCAAAGTATATTATCTCATCAGGTGGTGCTCCCCGCAAGGAGGGTATGACTCGTGAGGACCTGCTCAAGGGCAACTGCCAGATCGCTGCCGACTTTGGCGAGAACATCAAGAAATACTGCCCCGATGTTAAGCACGTTGTGGTTATCTTCAACCCCGCCGACGTTACAGCACTCACAGCACTCATCCACTCAGGCCTGAAGCCCAACCAGCTCACTTCACTCGCTGCCCTCGACTCTACACGTCTGCAGCAGCAGCTGGCTCAGGAGTTCAAGGTACAGCAGGACAAGGTTACTGACGCCTTCACTTATGGTGGCCACGGCGAGCAGATGGCTGTATTCGCTTCTAAGGCTAAGATCGACGGCAAGCCCCTCTCGGAGATGGAACTGAGCGAGGAGCGCTGGGCCGAGATCAAGCACATGACTATCCAGGGTGGTTCAAACATCATCAAGCTGCGTGGCCGCTCTTCATTCCAGAGCCCCGCTTTGCAGGCTGTTAAGATGATCGAAGGCGCTATGGGTGGCGCTCCCTTCACTTGGCCCGCTGGCTGCTATGTGAACTGCGACAAGTGCGGTTTCAAGAACGTGATGATGGCTATGCCCACTACTATCGACAAGGATGGTGTTCACTTCACTGCTCCCGAGGGTACTCCCGAGGAAATGGCTGCTCTCAAGGCTTCTTACGAGCACCTGCAGAAGATGCGCGAGGAGATTATCTCACTCGGTATCATTCCCGCAGTTGAGGAGTGGGGCAAGTACAATCCCAACCTCTGATTCTCAACGGGAAATCAATAAAGGTGGGTTCTATTAATTATGTCGAGGCGATTTTGAGAGATGTTTTGAGTAGATTTTTGACAACGACGGAGTCGTTACACTGCATCGTAACCGATGGTCGAGACCGTCGGAGATACCAAAACAGGCTCAAAAGCGACCGAAATAATAATTTTTCTTTTCTCATAACTCAACTTTAGCATTTGATAATAAATATTGCTAATTTATTGTCCGGCAGGACAATACCTGAATAACCCCCACCGCCGAACGAAGTGGCGGTGGGGGTATAGTATCAACAAGCAGATGCGTCCAGTAGGACGCTAATC
>NZ_JAZLLZ010000103.1:0-5904 GCF_045598405.1 Sodaliphilus sp. | reverse complement strand
TTTACTCTTGCCCAAGAATATAACGACCTGCTGGCAGAGTTTCAAGTAAACCCATCTGACGACTATTTTTTGCGTGATTGATACCCGATTAGCGTCCTGCTGGACGCATTTCTTCGGGATTGCTATACCCCCACCGCCACTTCGTTCGGCGGTGAGGGTTATTTAGATATTGTCCTTCCGGACAAGAAATTAGCAGCAATTGCTATAAAAGTAAAGTTGAAAAACAAACCACAGATTGAACTGAAATAATAAATTTATTCTAATTATTTTAATTTCTTTCAGTTTTAATAAATTCTCAGTGTTCTCTGTGCTTCTGTGGGAGAGAGTTCTTGTGGGGTTTGTCGCTGTGGAGGACAAATTTGTTGTAGTAGCTGATGATGAGCGTGGTGAGTGGCAGGGCGACGATGAGGCCCACGAAGCCTAGCACGTAGCTCCACAGCGAGAGCGAGAGGAAAACGATGGCAGGGTTGAGCCCCATCTGCTTTTTCATGATGGCAGGCACGAAGACAAAGTCCTGGATGAGCTGACACAGGCAGTAGGCACCTATGGTCCAGCCGAAGAGCACCCAGAAGCTACCGCCAGTAGCCACCGATGCCACCAGACAAAGGAACGCTGCCACGGGGATAGACAGCAGCTGCAGGTAGGGGACCATGTTGAGGATGCCTATCGAGAGTCCAAACACGATGGCCATGGGGAGGCCTATGATGTAGAACTCAATAGCAAACACTATGCCCACGAGCAGCGACACGAGCGCCTGGCCGCGGAAATAACGGCTCATGGTGTTCTCCACGTCGGCAAGCACACGCAGCGACATGTAGCGGTAACGGCGCGGTATGGCAGCCTTGAAGCTGCGCGACAGGTTCTCGAAGTCGAGCATGACAAACACCATGTAGAGCAGCACGATGAGCGACGACACGACGCTCATCAGGTAGCTCCATGTGCCACCCAGCACACTCCATGTGCCCGACATCACGCTCTGCAGCATCTTCATCCACTGGTCACGAGAGAACAGTTCCGAGATGCTGTTGAAGTCAATATTCGACATGAGGAATTCGTGCACCTCGGCAGGGATGTAGGAGATCTTAAACGACGACTCGGCGTAGGCTTTGAGCATCATGGTCATGTCGGTGGCTTCTTTCACCAGGTAAGGCACGAGGAAATATCCAGCAGTGAAGAGCACAACGATCACCGTGAGCAGCGTGAGCATCACCGGCAAGATGCGGCGCTTCACGTGCAGCAACCGCTGGTAGAACCGCACGATGGGATCAAGGATATAGGCAAGCAGGAACCCTATGAGGAACGGCAACAGCACCGGCGACAGATAGTTGATCACATATATCGCAACAACGATGCACACCACCGATATAGTCATGCGCACCACGCGGTCAAAGTCATATTTCTTTGTAGTCTTATCCATAGTTCATTTTATTTATATCTCTGTTTCTCTTTAAGGTAGGTTCTAGTTATTTTTAGTGTATTTTTAGTGTATTTTTAGTGTATTTCAAGCGCAGCGCCATCACCTAAATACCACCTAAGAGAAAAGGTGCTTCGCTTGAAATACACTAAAAATTAACAAAAAATTAATTCGTCGTCAACATCCTCTTGTTACACAAAAGTGCTAGCAGATATATTCCTAGTGATGTTGTTTTTTTATTAATCACTTGATATACCTAAAACAATTTTTCACTTCAGTTGCTCTTTGAGCCACGTCATCGCCATTTCGGTCTGCCAGGGGTATAGCCAGTGCCCGGTGTCGCGTCCCACATGCAGCTGCTTGGGTGCAGTGATCACGTTGTAAGCGCTGTAGGTCGAGGTGGGGCAGCAAGCCGGGTCGTTATATCCCCAGGCATAGAAACCTGGTGCTTTGAGACGGCGGGCAAAGTTCACGGTGTCATAGTAGCGCGACACCTCAAGGCGGGCCTTGATATTAGGCTCACTGGGGTTGCGGAACATGTGGGGCCATCCGCCGGCGCGACCATAGTAGTAGCCACCCAGCTCGCAGAAGGCGGGAAAATAGGCAAAGAGACACTTCACGCGGCGGTCGAGCGAGGCAGTCATGATAGATAGCATGCCGCCCTGGCTGCCGCCGTAGGTTGCAATGCGCGCAGGGTCCACATCGGGCAGCGAGCACAGGTAGTCGATGGCACGCACACAACCCAGTATCGAGCGTTTGTAGTAGTAAGTATCGCGGTTGTCGATGCCCTGCTGCGTGTATCCTGCAAGGGCGCCACTCTCAAGCTGGCGATACATCTCCTCGTCCTGATCCACAGGAATGCCGTGCACGCCTATTTCAAGCACCACAAACCCCTCGCGGGCGAGGTCGCTGGGTCCATGGAATGTGCGCACAGCGGCGCCAGGCAAGCGCAGGATGGCAGGCTTGGGTCCGGGAGCCTTGGGCACGCTGAGCACGCCGTAAACGTAGTTGCCCTTGCGGTAAGACTGGATGCGCACATAATAAACATCGATAGCAGAGGTGCTTTCACTGTCGTTGCGGCGCACGGTCACGTCCATGGGCACCTGCGAGGCTTTTTCCATCGCATTGTCCCAAAACTCGTTGAAGTCATCGGGCATGGTGGTCGTGGGCTTGATATTCAGCGGGTCGAAGGCGATATTGGTCATCGACGAGTATTCATGCCCCTGGTAATTCACCTTGACGCGCACGCTAGTGAATCCTGGTTGCTTCATGCCAGGCACCTTGAAGCGAACCACGCCATTAGCATCGGTCTTGACCGTAGCGGTGTGAGTGGCTTCGAGTTTGTCGGGGCCATAGCTGTAGGTTATCTCCACACCTTTCATGCGCACGTTTTCCTTGATGGCATAGGCAGTGACCAATGCCTGCTCGCCCACACGGTAGGTCCAGTCCTCGTGGTCGGGCTCGGCAACCACGGTGATATACTTGTGGCTCGACGACTGCGCCAGGGCAACCACCGCCACAAGGGTCATGAGTAATGAGAATATCTGTTTCATGTCGCAAAGATACTAACTTTTGCGTTTGAATGCACAATTAATGACGCAAAAGTTAAGGCAGGACAACGCAAAATTGCTAACTTTGCACAAAAATTCATTATATGAGCGAACTTACCCTACTCAAAGACCGCGTATTAAATGAGGGCAAATGCCTTCCCGGCGGCATTCTCAAGGTTGACGGCTTCATCAACCACCAGATGGACCCCAAGCTGATGATGGCCATAGGGCAGCACTTTGCCCAGCTGTTCAAGGACAGCGGCGCCAACAAGATTCTCACCATCGAGGCTAGCGGCATAGCGCCCGCCATCACCACCGGGCTGGCAATGAATCTGCCGGTGGTCTATGTCAAGAAAAAGAAGCCCTCCACCATGGGCAGTGCCTTTGTAACAACAGTCCACTCGTTTACTAAGGACCGCGACTACACAGTGAGCGTGAGCCGCGAGTTTCTCACCGACAGTGACCGCGTCGTCATCATCGATGACTTCCTTGCCTACGGCAACGCAGCGCAGGGCATGATAGACCTTGTCCAGCAGGCGGGAGCACAGGTTGCGGGAATGGGGTTTGTCATAGAGAAGACTTTCCAGAACGGTGGCAACCAGTTGCGCGAGCAGGGCTACCATGTCGAAAGCCTGGTGCAAGTGACATCGCTCGACGACTGCAAGATAACCCTCGCTCAAACTCCCTAAGTCTCTCGGGGAACTCGGGGATCTCGGGGAGATTAAACTAACCTCTCGGGGAACTCGGGGAACTCGGGGAATTTATATTTATTTTTTTATATACATGACTTCCCCGAGTTCTGCGAGTTCCCCGAGAGAAACCCGAGTTCCCCGAGAGAATAGATAAAAAAATATGGAAAAGACTTTGATAGTGGTTACAGGGCCTACTGCTGTGGGCAAGACCCGCTACGCCATTGAGTTGGCGCAGCAGTATGGCTGTGACATCATCAATGCCGACTCGCGCCAGATTTTCCGCCACATCCCCATCTGCACCGCTGCCCCCACGGCCCAAGAGCAGGCTCTTGTGCGCCATCACTTCGTGGAGTTCAGGGAACTTGACGAGTATTACAGCGCGGCACAGTTTGAGACCGACGTGATGGCACTGCTGCCGTCGCTATGGGAGCGTGGCGACCATGTGGTGATGTGCGGCGGGTCGATGATGTATGTCGATGCGGTGTGCAACGGCATCGACAATATCCCCGACATCTCCCCCACCCTGCGCGCGCAAGTGCTTGATGAGTATAACGCCGCTGGACTTGAACCGCTGCTTGCCGAGCTTGAACGCCTTGACCCGGCCTACTATGCCCAGGTGGACCGCTGCAACCCTCGCCGTGTGATCCATGCCATTGAGGTGTGCCGCCAGACGGGTGTGCCCTACTCCACCCTGCGCACCGGCCGCAAGAAGCAGCGCGATTTCAAGATAGTGAAGATAGGGCTCAACATGGAGCGATCGCGTCTCTTTGACCGCATCAACCGCCGCGTGGACCTGATGATGGAGCAAGGACTTGTGGAGGAGGCACGCAGCGTGTATCACCTGCGTCATCTCAACTCGCTCAACACGGTGGGAATGAAAGAAATGTTTGCCCACTTCGACGGCACAATGGACCTCATCACCGCTCGCGAGCGCATCAAGAAAAACACCCGCGTCTATGCCAAGAAGCAACTCACCTGGCTAGCCCGCGACCCGGAGATTGAGTGGAAAGAGATGTAGTTAACTAGGCTTTCTAAACTCTCTAGACTCTCTAGACTTTCTAGGCTTTCTAGAACTAAAAAAATCATCCCGTTGTATAGCGGGATGATTTTTTTATAGAGATACTATGGTGTTTGTGTTACTTCACCACTTTTGTAGCTGTCTTAGAGCCATCGGTGTGGGTTGTCACAACGATGTTAACGCCGTCGAAGGGTGTTGCGCTCTCGATACCAGCAGCGTTGATGTAGCGGATGCTAGATACAGCCTTGCCAGTGTTGAGGTCGTTAACAGCTGTTACAGACTTCACATAAGCGACCTTGTTAGAGGGAGCTGATTCCTGACCATCGACAACTGCGGTTACAGTGTAGCTGCCAGTCTCGGCAGCGAGAACGTCGTAGCCACAAGCAGCGACATCACTTGCGATGAGCTGGTCGTCGCAATATACATTGTAAGTCACAGCATCGCCTTCGGCCTTGCGAGCCACCTTGTGCGCAGCCTGGGTGTCTTCCTTCTGGAGGACAGCGCTGATGCGGTAGCCGTAGTTCAGCTTATACTTGGCTTGGAGTGAGTACCAGTAGCCGTAAGAAGCGGCAGCCGAGATGAGGTCGTTGTAGTAAGGAATAGCGGGAGTGGGATCCAGTGTGAAGGGCTTAGCACCGTTGGGATAAGTGATGTGGTAGCCCACGCCGAGTTCCTGAACAAGTTCGTCGGTGATCTCGAAGGGAGTGTTGAGACGGATAACATTCCAGCCCACGTTGATGTCGGCAGCCTCGATGGGTTGCTCGTAGATTACGTTCTCGCCCACAGTGATTACCACAGCAGCAGTAGTCACAGCCTCGGAGAGTTTGAACTTGATGTGAGTGATCTTCTGGCCCATGTAGTACTGCAAGGTGTCCATAGTCATGCGGATAACGTGGTAGCCCTCGCGAGTGCCAGAACCTGTCATACCAGACTTGAGGTCGCTAGAGTAGTCCTTCTGATAAGTGAATTCCTGAACCAAGCCGGGAGCGTCCCAAGTGAGTGCGAGGGTGCCGTCCTCGTCGGCCTCGCCACGCAGGTCGAAGGGAGCGGGAGCATTCTGAGCGATGAAGTTTTCGACTGTGACAGTCTTGCTTAGGGGTGATTCCCAACCATTCTCAAATACGGTAACTACATTGTAGTTGAAAGTGCCAAACTCGTTGAGTGTCTCGCTGAATGTAGTGCCCTCGGTAGTTGCCACAACCTCGTTGTTGCGGAGCACCTTGAATGACT
>NZ_JAZLLZ010000102.1:0-2110 GCF_045598405.1 Sodaliphilus sp. | reverse complement strand
CGATGCCATTCAGAAAGAGAAAAAAACTTTGTAGTACACAGTAACGCAAACACCAAAGCGCAACTCGCTGAACCAGCAAAGAAAACCAAATCAAGCCGTCAAAGTTGGGTTAAGCAATATAAAGACGATGTCCCCGAATGGGCAGAGTCATTGGTGAAGTAAATCTTAATAAAAAGTCCCCTGCTCCTCCCCGACGAGTAAGGAAAATACTTTGTGGAGTCCCATTGGTCAATAGTCACAATACACAAGAGTAAAAAACACAAAAACCACCACAGCTAACACACTGTCTTTTAACCATTTACCCCCCCCTGTAAATATATGCGTTTTATGCTTGTTTTTTACAATAATTTATTGTAATTTTGTCGCACAAATTACTAAATCACAATTATTATGAAAAGGTTAGCTATTACATTATTATGTGCAGCGGCAATAGCATCGACTGTAAGTGCGGCCTACATGCCCATTGCCCGTGAGAATGCGACTTGGACCTACCACCACTTGCTCGTGAACGATGGAATCAAGCAAGACCACACCTATAAACTCTACTTCAAAGGCGACTCGACCCTGGAAGGCGTTACCTACAAGAAATGCTTTGTGAAGTATGACGCGCCCGTGCACGAAGGGTCGCTCGTGGAGCAAGGTTTGGTGCCCATGGCACTGGTGCGCGACAGCGAGCAGAAAACATACGCTCGCTTTACCGCCGAGGTCATTGCCGAGAGCAAGACGCTGGGCGCCGGCAGCCCATACAGCTATTTTGTAGCCGACGATACCAACGAAAGGGTGATTTACGATTTCACTCAAAGCAAAGCGACCGGCTACTTCTACTATGGCGGCTCACCTTATAATATTATGTCAGTCAGCGACAGCGATGGCAACACCAAGCGTGCGCTGCTTGAGGGCGTGGGCGATGACAACGGACGTTACGAACTTCAAGAGAAATTCCATGGCGACCTCGTGCGTTGCCACATTCCAGTGCAATGGCAAGACAGCCAGTTTGACGAACTGCGTTTTGATCGCTTTAACACCCAGACAACACATTTGGATTACACTTTTCCTGTGCAAGTCGATGCTGTTGACTATGAGAACGCTCTGGGCCACCACGACCTCAATACATTCCAACCACTGGTGCGAGAGGACCGCACATGGATTAACCTGTTCGTTCAAATAGGCGATAGTCCCGAGGAAACCGACAACGAGAGTTTGTGGGGGTTCTCCTACTATTACGGCTATCGCTTTAGAGGCGACACTGTGGTCAATGGTGTGACCTACAAGAAATGCTTTGTAAAGTATGAGGACGAGCAGATGGCTGCTAAAAAGACCTTTGGCTGCGGAGAATTCTATGATAACGATAAATTTCTCAAAGCTAAGGCACAACAGAGTGCGCTTCCCCGTGGTTGGCACGAGTGCGGATTGGTTCGTGCCAAGGATATGAGGGTCTATCTGTATGAAGAGGAAACTGACAAACCCGGTGTCAATAAAGAGATGCTTATTGCCAACTATGCCCTGATGCGCATCAATGCCAAGAAAGGAGAATACCCAATTAGCATCGAATCTGTAGATATAGCAGGGGTGATGTGCAACAAGTACGTCGGTGATTATACATTAGACTATGATATGTTTACGCGTGGAAACATTGAGTCAATAGGTCCAGCCACAGGCATAGGCACCATTCTTGACCCCAGCGAGGATCTTCCCACTTGCATGATATACTCATACACAGGTTTGAGCCATGTGCTTGATGGCAATGGCAATATCATCTACAAGTCGCCTCATTATGGAACTAACGCATGGTCTTCAATCAAAGACATGAAGGCCGATAAACAGCCCGTTGACAACAAGTACTACAACCTGCAAGGCCAAGAGGTGGACATCAAGAAAGCCCCTGCCGGCATCTACATCCACAACGGCAAGAAACTGATTGTGCGCTGATTTTGAACTGCAAAGTATCAGTTTTCGTTTTCGTCTGAATTTATGATTCCGCTACAAAAAGTAGCATTCAAGTTAGACATTTCTGCTTCATCGAGAGTCAATCCCGAGTCGGCAGGTTAATTTGGGGTGATGCAAGATTTTCCATTTCGGATGGTCAAAGCATCGTATATGAGCTCTTACG
>NZ_JAZLLZ010000101.1:0-11407 GCF_045598405.1 Sodaliphilus sp. | reverse complement strand
CCGGCAGGACAATACCTGAATAACCCCCACCGCCGAACGAAGTGGCGGTGGGGGTATAGTATCAACAAGCAGATGCGTCCAGTAGGACGCTAATCGGAGCAAACAGGTGAAACTCAAATGGTTCCATATGCTAAAGTTGAGTCATTTTGAGGACAGAGTCCTCCGTTTTAAGGGAGGTTCGCTGGTCGCGGCACCTGCAGGGAGTTCTGCGTGTCGGCTTTCAGCCTCTCATTACATAATCTTGTGAGATCCGCGCGGGGAATCTGCAAAAAATCTATTGTAGTATAGATACAACAGATTGCTCTGATTTAACTGAATAAGAAATTATTCTAATTATTTTAATTTCTTTCAGTTATATATTTGTTAAAACATTATTCGTACATAAAGAAAGGTGATTCGTACATCGGAGGGGTGTTTGTTGACGGGAAGCGGTGTGATGTTTTGTAATTTTGTGCAAAACAAATAAAATTCACAAGATTATGAAGAAAAAAACTATTATGAAACAGATTTTATTTATGATTTGTATGATTGCATTAGCATCTTGCAATAATATAAATCGCGCCGAAGAACAAGAAGAAGAGGTCGTTGACTGTTGCGATCCGCACGTGACACTCTATTTGCAACCCTATGCCGATTTCTCACAGGATGAGGCAAAAAAACTAAGCAAGCACATCAAAGAAGAATTTGTGACTGCTGGTGTGGATGTGGCTGTCAGTGACGTCGTTGTCCTGCCGAGCAAAGAATTGCCGCAAAACGCATATTATGCTAAAAGAAATCGCTATCTGGCATCGATACTGCTGAACGATTTGCTGACTGCTAAACCAAAATATGATGAGTATGTCATAGGCTTAACTCACAAAGATATTTCTACAAAGATTCATGGCTATGACAACTATGGTATCATGGGATTGACGCGCTTAAACCATCATGCATCAATAGTATCAGACTATAGATCTAAAAACAAAGCTTTCTATAAAACAATTATACATGAATTTGGTCATGGTTGGTATGATTTTAACCATTGCAAAGATCCTAATTGTATAATGTGTGACTATCAATATAGTAACAAACAATATAAAAAATATTACGTCTGTGACGAGCATGCCGCAATGAACCCCAGCGAATATCTTCGGAAACACCCGCAGAGGTGAGTTGCCCGGTTGCATGACATGACTGCCAATAACGCACAACAGGCCGCTATGGGCATAGCGACCTCGTTGTGTGTTATTGCATCCCCGTTTATGGGAGTGAGTCTTACTTCTTCTTGAAGAAGTCGTTGTGGATCTTGATTGCGCTGATGATGACGCTTGAAATGGTTGTGATCACGTTGGTGACAAAAATACCCATGAAGCTGGTGTCGCCGTTAAAGCAGGCATATCCGCCCTGGATAGCAAAAGCGAGCGAGCCGACGCCCATGAGCAGGAATGTGGTCATGGCGATGCCATCGGTGTTGCGTGTGCGCATTGTGTGGATCGCCTGCGGCAGGTAGCCAAATACCATGGCGATACCGCCTATGTAAGCAATGATAGTAATAACGTCCATTTGTCTTTATTTCAATAATTTATGGTTAGAGGTGAATTTTCAAAGGGTGCAAAGTTACAAAATAATATCCAAAAACGCAAATACTGCTCTCATTCTCACAGGGCAACCGCACCCCCTCTTCACACGATCTCCCACAGAGACACAGAGGCCACAGAGATTTTTTTAAGACATAAGATTCTAATTATTTTAATTTCTTTCAGTAAAAACCAATCTCTGTGGACATTGTGGGAGATAATAAAATTTCTTCTAATTTCGGATAATTTCTTTCAGTAGAAAATCTCCGTGGGCTCTGTGTCTCCGTGGGGGAAGTCGGGAAGTTCTTGGGAAGTTTTGGCAAGTTTTGATGCGGTTGCCCTGACCTTTAATCTAAAAAGTTTGCGTTTACGTCAAAAAAAACGTACCTTTGCAAGTTGGAAACATTTGAATAAGAAAAAGATATGAAGAAAGTAGTATTACCCTTGCTCTTGGTCCTGGCCTTGGCTGGATGCAACGACAAGGAAAAATATCGGCAGGAAGCCAGCGCCAGCAGCGCTCTTGAGATGGTGGAGGATGCACCCAAAGCGTCTGACGCACAGTCTATAAACGAGGATAACCCCGAAGCTGTGGCCAAGCGCATCGAAACCCTTGTGAAGCAATGCGACTATGTGCCCACGGGCAACATGGACAAGGATGCACAGGACATCGTGGACCTGCAGATGGCACTTGCCGAGAAGTCGGCCGACGGACTGGACAGCAAGGCTGAGAACGACAGGGCAACGGCGATGCTGCACATCCTGGGCGAGTATTATGCCAATAAGGGCAAGCAGGACGAGTTCCAGAAACTCATGGGACAGAAATTGCAGGAAGCCTTGCAGGCACAACTGGCACAGCAATAAGTAGCTATACAGCAATAAGCAACAACAAAAATAAACACTAAAATTCTATATACACGATTTATGAACATTTTAGAACTGAGCGAACAAGAGATAATTCGCCGCAACAGCCTTAACCAGTTGCGCGAACTTGGCATTAACCCCTATCCCGCCGACGAGTATGTCGTAAACGCTTACAGCGACGACATCCGCGAGCAGTTCAGCGACGACGCTGAGCCCCGTCCCGTGAGCATTGCCGGCCGCATCATGAGCCGCCGCATCATGGGCAAGGCTTCGTTTATTGAGCTGCAAGACTCACACGGCCGCATCCAGGTGTATATCAGCCGCGATGACCTGTGCCCCGACGAGAACAAGGACCTCTACAACGTGGTGTTCAAGAAGTTGCTCGACATGGGCGACTTCGTGGGCATCAAGGGCTTCGTGTTCCGCACCCAGACAGGCGAGATCAGCGTGCACGCACAGGAACTCAAGCTCCTGAGCAAGTCGCTCAAACCCCTCCCTGTGGTCAAGGTCAAGGACGGCGTTACCTACGACGCGTTTGAGGATCCCGAGCTGCGCTATCGCCAGCGCTACGTTGACCTCATCGTCACTGCCGGCGTCAAGGACACATTCCTCAAGCGTGCCACCGTGCTGCGCACCCTGCGCAACGAGCTCGACGCTGCCGGCTACACCGAGGTTGAGACTCCCACGCTGCAAGCTATCGCCGGCGGTGCAAGCGCTCGCCCCTTCATGACTCACTTCAACGCGCTCAACATAGGCATGTATATGCGCATCGCCACCGAGCTCTACCTCAAGCGCCTCATCGTGGGTGGTTTTGAGGGCGTTTACGAGATAGGCAAGAACTTCCGCAACGAGGGTATGGACCGCAACCACAACCCCGAGTTCACCTGCATGGAGCTCTATGTCCAGTACAAGGACTATAACTGGATGATGTCGTTCACCGAGCAGCTGCTCGAGAAGATCTGCGTGGCAGTCAACGGCAGCACCGAGACCGTGATCGACGGCAAGACCATCAGCTTCAAGGCTCCTTACCGCCGCCTCCCCATCCTTGACGCCATCAAGGAGAAAACCGGTTATGACCTCAACGGCATGAGCGAGGAAGAAATGCGCGACGTGTGCAAGAAACTGGGTATCGAGGTTGACGAGACCATGGGCAAGGGCAAGCTCATCGACGAGATCTTCGGCGAGACCTGCGAGGGCACATTCATCCAGCCCACATTCATCATCGACTATCCCGTGGAGATGTCACCCCTCACCAAGATGCACCGCAGCAAGGCGGGCCTGACCGAGCGTTTCGAGCTCATGGTCAACGGCAAAGAGCTTGCCAACGCTTACAGCGAGCTCAACGACCCCATCGACCAGGAAGAGCGCTTCAAGGAGCAGATGCGACTTGCCGACAAGGGCGACGACGAGGCTATGATCATCGACCAGGACTTCCTGCGCGCATTGCAGTACGGCATGCCTCCCACTAGCGGTATCGGCATCGGCATCGACCGCCTGGTGATGCTCATGACCGGCAACAGCTACATCCAGGATGTGCTCCTGTTCCCGCAGATGCGTCCCGAGAAGGTTGCCAAGCGCGACAAGGAAGAGGCGTTCACCGCCCTGGGCATTCCCGCCGAGTGGGTAGCACCCATCCAGAAGGCCGGCGTGCTCACCGTCGAGGCCCTCGGCGCACTGGAGCGTCCCGGCAAGCTCTTCCAGGACCTGCTCGACATCAACAAGAAGTACAAGCTGGGCTACAAGGCACCCACTGCCGACGAGGTGAAGCAATGGGCCGAAGCCGCCAAGGCAGCGCAGGCTTGATTATGATACTTAATGCATAGGTAACCGGGTGCCTCGGTATCTGGTTGCCTATGTATTTCTTCACAACCATTTCCTTGCATTTCCCTTTGTCATCTAATTTGTGACATACTTGATTGTAGGGCAGTTTGAATCAACGGAAAAAGAAACTATATAATCCAATACAGCATGACCGAAGAGCAAAAATCAGCTATTATCTTGAGCGGTAAGGAATATTTTCGCACAACGATTATCCCTAATCACATCAAAAACCTAAATAGTTTAAAACTAAAGAGTTTTAATATTAACCCCTTTTTGATAAACTATCTTGCTTCATTTTTGTGTGGTAATACCGAACCTGAAAGTCTAGCAAAGGCTCTCGTATATCCTCGCATTCTTGGGACAAGCTTGAACACTAGTTTCGGGCAGAATATTCAGGTTTTCATTTCAACCCTTAAGGAAATCGTTGGTGGAGCATCAGGAATAAATGGGATTGACATTGAATTTGAAGACGCAATTGACGGACGTCGAAAATACTGTCAGTGCAAGGCGGGTCCACAAACTATAAACAAAGATGACATAGCTACAATCCTGGGGCATTTCAAGTATCTAATGAATAAATCTCGCCTAGATAAAATGGGGTTGCAATTTGACGACTTGGTTGTCGGTGTTTTGTATGGAGAGCGTGAAAATCTTTCGGCTAATTACAAAGCAATTGATGCACATTACCCGGTTTTGTGTGGTGCTGATTTTTGGGAACGGCTAACAGGAGACAAAAACTTCTATAACAAGCTTGCAAAAGCTTTTGGCGAAGTCGTTGAGGAAGACAATATCGATGGTAGTGCCATGATTCGTAATAAAGTAAATGAAATTGCCCTAGAAATCAAGAATAAGGGCGGCCTATAATCATGAAATTCATATCTGAAAATAATTTAGCAGCCTTAACAGGCACATCAAACCGCACAGTGCAAAAGTGGGCGGAAAATGGCATGTATCAAACATACACGGTGGATGGTGTGCGTGGCTTTAACATGGAGGATCTGAACGATATACCAGACGTGTGTGCCATGCTTAACACCAACTGGAACGATGAAAAGAATGTTACTCCCCTTAGGCAGTATAATTCAATAGAATTATTTGCAGGTGGAGGAGGTTTAGCGCTTGGCATGTCGTTAGCAGGATTACATCACATCCTACTTAATGAATTTGACAGTTCGGCATGCAAAACGTTAAGAACCAATAAACCAGAATGGAATGTAATAGAAGGTGACATCCGTCACATTGATTTCACTCCATTGCGGGGAAAAGTAGATTTCTTGTCTGGCGGATTTCCTTGTCAGGCGTTCTCTTATGCCGGAAAACAAGAGGGGTTTAGCGACACCAGAGGAACATTGTTTTTTGAACTAGCGCGTGCCGTAAAGGAAATACAACCTCTTGTTTTTATGGGAGAAAATGTCAAAGGACTTAAAAGTCATGACGATGGGAGAACTTTTAGGACAATTTGCAACACCATTAGTGAACTGGGATACACACTCGTAGCGCCTAAAGTTCTCAAAGCAATAATGTATCAAGTCCCACAAAAACGCGAACGTCTTATTCTGATTGCTATTCGCAACGATGTTGCCAATGGTATAGACTTTCAGTGGCCCTCCCCTTTTGAACGGGTGCTAACCCTTCGTGACGCTTTGTTTAGAGGCATTATTTTTGACCAAGATGTACCCGCATCAGAGGGGGCAAAATACCCGGAAAAAAAATCGCGGGTACTAGACCTTGTACCCCAAGGTGGAGATTGGCGCGACTTGCCAGAAAACATCGCTAAAGAATACATGGGTGGCAGTTGGCATCTTGGTGGAGGAAAAACCGGCATGGCAAGAAGGCTTTCCCTTAATGAACCTTCTCTCACTTTAACTTGTTCTCCTTGTCAAAAACAGACAGAGAGATGCCATCCGCTAGAAACACGTCCGCTAAACGTTCGTGAATATGCAAGAATACAAACTTTTCCCGATTCATGGCAATTTAAAGGGACATTAAGCGATAAATATAAACAGATAGGGAATGCAGTTCCTGTAAATTTGGCATGGGCTATAGGGCGTTCGATTATACGACTGCTCAATAGCATACAACGCAAATTCCCGTCACAACCTGCCAATTACCAAACGGCTGTGGAACAAATAATTAGCGAGCAGTCGCGGCTTGTTGTAACAAAGGATAACAAAACACAAACCTCAACGGTCAACACTTCATGCAAACAATTAAATTTGTTTGAATTATATGAACTTTTTGGGGAAAAGAACATGATAACAGGTTCTTTTGTTCAAGAGGATGTCACTTGCTATGGTTGTCAAAAAAACGAGCAACAATCTATTGACAAATCAAAAAAAGTGCTTATCGCTCTAATCGATAAAAATAATGCTAAATCGTTTGTTGGACAGGCAAAAGACACATGCTATACAAGTGAAATTTTTCCCGATTCAATTGTACTTAACCAACAATTCTACTTTATGCCTTACATCAAAGGGAAAGGATTCAAAAATCTTTATCTCGTTAAGAGCATACGCGTGTGTAAGAGAAAGAAAAATCAAGACGATTTCAATGGTTTTACGTTGGTATTTGAACTGGAATTCCATAGCGGACTCTATAACAAATTCCATTCGCTTCCGTTAGACATTTGGGGAACTTTCAATTTTACAACTATAGACAAAATACTCGCTCTAGACACTAAATAATAGTGCTTTTAATTGTTTTCAAATAACAAATTCATGCAACCATTACTCAGCAAGCAGCAATGCTCGGCGGCGCGTGGCCTTGCCATCACGTCGATCATGCTGCACAACATATGCCACAACTACCATTTCTCAATCAAGGAGAGCGAGTTTGAGTGGGCCATCGACCAGACTTTGCGCTGGGGCGACTACCTCCAGCACCCCGACATCAACCTGGTGATACAGCTGTTCTCGTGCTTCGGCTACATCGGCGTGGCAGCGTTCATCTTCCTGGGCGGATATGGCCTGGTGCGCAAGTATGAGCAAGGCAAGCAGGGCGACGCCCCGTTCGGTGCAGGCCGGTTTATCTTCAACCAATACCGCAAACTCTTGGCGCTGGTGCTCGTGCCGCAGCTGCTGTTCCCCGTGTTGCAGCTCATCATCACACACCACACTAATGTGACGCTGGGAGGCCTCATCGCGCAGTTCACGATGACCACCAACTTCCTGACCATGTTCAGGATCAATCCGTTCATCTACTGGTACTTGGGGTTGATGATGCAGCTTTACATCGTCTATGCTTTGCTCTATCGCTTCGACAGCCACAGGGCGCGGGTGTGGATACCCGTGGCGCTCATAGTCGTCAGCATCGTGATGCACAACGTGGTGCCACCCGAGTCGCTGTTCGGGTGTCTCATGCGTGACAACGTCTTTGTGGGTTTGCTGCCGTTCTCGCTGGGTATGCTTGCCGCCCGCTACATGCGCGAGGAGCACCTCAGCCCCCGTCGCGCGGCTTGCCTGTTGCCGGTTCTGGTGATCATGTTCCTGGGGTTCACTCTCAACTTCGTGCTGTGGGGCATTATCTATGCAGTGGGTGCGGCGATGTTTGTGTGCATGGCCCGCTTGCTCAGGGGGCGCTTGCTCAAGGCTGCCGATGCCGTGGGTAAGGTGTCGGCGCTGATATTCGTGTTGCATCCGCTCACACGCTACATCAACAACACAGTGGTGGCTTCGTTCATACCTCACAGCTACAACACCATGGTGATAATCTACGTCGTTCTCACCGCACTGGCAGTGTGGGGCTACCGCAAGCTCAAGATCGACACCACGGTCAACCGTCTCATCGCCGGGAAGTGACGCGTTTTTCTCTATGGTCTCTGTGAGTCAAAAAAAACAAAAACACTGAAAAAATGCCATCATAGGGACTGTCCCTTTGATGGCATTTGTGTCTCTGTGGGGGAAGTCGCAAACGGAGGGAACTATTGGTGTGATGTCGTTTTGTAACCGCTTTTAATTAAAAAAACAAACAAAGTGCTCTAAAAGTGCGAGATTATCAAATTATTTTGTATCTTTGTAAATTGTAAACAAATTAGACAACTATGATAAAACGTGTTTTATTAGTACTCGCGGCGGTTACATCACTCGTGTGCTCGGCGCAAGACAATGGCCAGTGGAAAGCCCACCCCAAGTATATGGGAAGCGGCACGCAGAACTTCATTGACGTGGGCAACGTGGCCTACCTTCAATGCAGCAACAACCTCTTTGTCTTCAACAAAGACACCAAGGAGGTGAAAATCCTCGACAAGGGAGAAGGTGTCAACGATGTGGTCACAACCAATATCTACCACAACTACGCCCCCTATGCCGGCTACACAGTGGTCACCTACCGCAGTTCTAACATCGACGTGATACACCCCGACGGCAGCGTGACCAACATACCCGACATTGCCGATGCTGTGTATAACGGTCCCAAGGGCATCAACGACATCACTTTTGCCGACGGCAAGATGGTTGTGGCTACCGAGTTTGGCCTTGTGTTTATCGACGACAAGACCCTGCAAGTGACCGACACTTACTACTACAACCGCAGCATCACATCGGCAATGCTGTTGAGCGGCGTGCTTGTCGTGTCGAGCGACGACGAGGTTTTCTACGACACCCGCAAGAACCACGATGACTTCAGTGCCTTCACCCGCACCAACATGTATCCCTCCAACGCCCACTTCTATCCCATCAACGGGGAGAAGTTCTTCATGCGCACCGACGAAGAGCTCGACATCATCACTGTCGAGTTTACCGACGACGCAAACGTTGAAGTGACACTGATCGCTGGCGGTCCTGCCGACAACATCCAGCCCACTCCCACAGGCTTCATCGCCAACTTCATGTCGCAAGGGTTCTACTACACCTTTGCCCCCGACGGCAGCTCGCCCACGATGGTTAAGGGCACCAAGGAAATCTTCACATGCCACCCGGCAGGCGACGGCACCAAGTGGGCAGCCGGTGCTAGCGGCGTGCACCAAGCGGGCAACAGCACCTACTACGTGCCCAACGGCATAGGTATCACCCAGAACGCTTTCTACAGCACCTACAACCCCGGCGACGGAAAGGTGTATGTGAACCGCACGTGCGACAATGCGCTCATCAAGCAGTACAACCCGTCGCAGCCCGAGATTTGGAGCTATGACGGCAACGTCTGGAAAAACGTGACTCCCAAGGGCGCTCCCACCAACAACTATGCCAACTACTGGCTGGTGTTTGAGGAGGGACAGCCCAACTCTTACTTCTACAGCACCCGCTCGGCATACATCGTGCATGCCGTGAACGACACCGTGAGACAGCAACACTCTGCAAGCAACAGCCCGCTGTCGTTCATGAACGCACTGCGATTTGACAACGACGGCAACCTGTGGGGCGTGCAGTCATTCCGCGCCATCGACTACGGTAGCAAGTACAACCCCTATGTGATGATCCTGCCCAAGGACAAGTTCAACGAGGCTCCCGCAAAGGAAAACTGGATTACACCCGAAATTGATGGCAACCGTAACTACAACAAGCGATGCAGCTTTGCGTTCACCAAGGGCACGAACATCGCCGTTTACACTATAGGCGAGGTCAACTACTCGGGAATCCAGGTATGGGACATGGAAGGCGACTTGAACAACCCGTCGCCCAAGAAAGCCTATATCACATCACTTCCTGCCGACGACGGCGCAAACTTTGCTTGGATGCAGATCTACGGCTTCACCCCCGACGCCGAGGGCAACATCTGGGTGGCAACCGACCACGGCTTGTTCTACTTTGACCCCAGCAAGGCATGGAGCGACGACCTGATTGCCCACACAATCCGAATCAAGATGGGCACCGAGAGCGAGTCGGGCCGCTTCCTCGAGGGCGAGTATGTGTATAGCATCGCCATCGACGAACAGGGCCGCAAGTGGGTGGGCACCAAGACCCAAGGCGTGTTCCTGCTGAGCGCCGACAACAAGAGCGTGCTGGCACACTACGACATCTCTAACAGCACGCTGCCCAGCAACTTCCTGTATAGCATCACCGTGAAGCCCAACACCAACTCTGTGATCTTCGTCACCAGCGAGGGCGTTGCCGAGTATTTCCACGAGGCTCCCGTGCTGATCGAGAACTACGACAACGTGCAGGCTTATCCCAACCCCCTGCGCCCCGACAACACTGGCTTTGCCACCATCACCGGACTGGTCAAGAACTCCGTGCTCAAGATCACCGACCGCAAGGGCAACACAGTGGCTACGCTGCATGCACAGGGCACAAGCACCAAGTGGGACGGATGCAACGCCGCCGGCGAGCGCCTCGAAACTGGCGTGTACAACGTGTATGCCGGCACCAGCGAGGAAACTATGAGTACAACTCCCGTGACACAGATCCGCATCATCAAGTGATAATCAATGCAGGGCACATGCCTGTAACAGAACAGTCTAGGTATCCGGCTCCATCCGGATATCTAGATTTTGTGTAAATACAATACCACATGGTCATTGAAGTAAACTCCACCGAATTTTACGTCATGTCATTTGCCGTTGCCGTGTCGCTCATAGCGTTGCTGTTCGGCAAGAAAGAGGAAGGCCCGGCAAGCACCGAGATAGTGCCTATGGCGCTCAACCCGTGCGTGACCTGCGACGACGGCCTAGTGGCACTGCACGCCCTCGACGACGGGATCGTGATGCTGCTGCGCAACGGCATCCCGCTGCCGGCTGGCGACACGGTGAACGTGGTGGCGACCACCGTGGGCGACAAGCTGCGCATAGTGGAAAAGAAAGGCCTATCGACACACGCGGCAAGCGACGACAAGCTCGACGGCACAGCCCAATTACGGCTGCCCGCGAAAACGCTGCACGTGAGATATGAGAGCGAGCTCACCGGTGAGTGGGCTTTGTTCTCGTTTACCAATCACGCAGGACGCACCGCCACAGCGCATCTCAAATTGTGAAGCCGCTGCCAGAACTCTCACAATTTTAACCAGACTGCAATAATTGACTCAACTTTAGCATGTGAAACTCAATGTGTTTTAACATCCGCAACTTAATTTTTATTTCTGGAGAAAAAATCTGTTTCTTTGGTAACTATTCAGCAATGGTATTTTGGGTAATTTCCCCGCGCGGATCTCACTGATAACACAGATTTAATAATAACTGAAAGAAATTAAAATAATTAGAATAATTTCTTATTCAGTTAAATCAGAGCAATCTGTTGTAA
>NZ_JAZLLZ010000100.1:0-1937 GCF_045598405.1 Sodaliphilus sp. | reverse complement strand
TCGATGTCGTGTTGGTGGTTCGTTTGGTTTTATTTGCAGCACTAAATTAAGTGAAATCACCGACATGACAAAATCCTGGGCAACTTTTTGTTGCTCAGGATATTATAAAAATTGTTAACAAAAGTGCTGCGGAATTAAGGTTGTAAACAAACTATTTATTCAAGCGATAAATATCACCGACAGCCGCATTGTGCTTGCTGGCGGCAAAATGAGCGAACCCATGATTTACGGTGGGTTCTCGAAAGATTCATTAAAAGCCCTCAAGGCCGCGTTAGAGAAAGGAGGACAACTATGAGCGACATCGACAACATCAAACAAATAGAAAAGAAAGATGAGATACGCCTCATCAGCGATGAGAATCCTGTGGTCACCACTGGTGTGGTTGAAGGCACTCCTGCGTCAACGACCGAGCATGTCACAGTGATCAATGTGCACCCTCAACGTCGTTGGGCTTGGGTCATAGCCTCGGCACTAGTCGCTCTGCTCGTCGTCTTTGGAGCATTCTTTGCAATCAAGCAGTGGAACTATTACCACAACTATGGCGTGAGCGTGTCGGTAACGCCAGAACAAAATATCGCAAAACTCAAGCGCCGCGTCAAACCTTGCACCCCCGAGGTGGTCATGACCACCGACAGCGTGCTGGGCGTGCAGCTCAATTTCTACGAACTGAAAGGCTTAAAGGCAACGATAGAACTTGACGAGCCTGCAATTACTGATAAAAACGTGTATCTCTATTCGCGATGTGCCGATATCTCGCGCGAAAGGAAGTTCCTGGGATCGCTAGTCATTGGTGGCAAGGTATATTCCGACGACCAGAGCCGCTTGGGCTACTTCGGCGCAGTGGATAGTGCCATGGTGATAGGCATTTCGCGTTTTGAAGACGTGCGCGACTACTGTGTGGAGCATGAGGGATATTACTTCCGCCAGTTTATGATGTTGAGCTGCGGCGAGCTGCCGTCGAAGTTCTACCTTCATGGCAAGGTTGAGCGTCGTGCGATAGGGCGCAAGGAAGGCAACGATAATTTGTTCTACATCGAAGCGCCTAATCCCGAGACGATGTATGACTTTGCCGATGCAATGCGTGAGTATGGTTTTGTTGATGCCATTTACATCACCGGCGGCAAGACAAGTTCTTACTATCGCACTCGCGGCGGTGTGCAGCATGTCGTGGGCGACACCGCGCAGAGGCCACGTAACCCCATTCCTGGTCCTTGGCTTGTGTTCCGCAAGCAATAAATGATGAAATAGCAAATAACAAGAAAGCCCCTTCACGAGGGGCTTTATCTTGATTCGGTGCTATGCGGAGCCTATCGGCGGCGCTGTGCACTCATGGGTGTTTTATTAAAAATGTTTTATCAAGAAGTCAGTAGTTTGGAACTATTTATTTTCCTTACACTACTTTGACTAAACAAATATTAAAAAGTTTAATCAAGAAAAGAGTTTTAACACAGGTTAACATTGGTGGCTACTCAACGTAACTATTCAGCAATGGAACTCCCCGCGCGGATCTCACTGAACTCACTGATTTTTTTCATTGAAAATTATTGTTGTCCGGTAAAAAAAGAAAATATTTTTATTTTGATTTTTATGCTTCGCTTTGAAAATAGCTTGCTCTGCAAGCAAAATGGAATTACATCACAGATAGTGTATTATCATTTTGGAGGGTGTGTCATAATCCGAAATTAAGTTGAGGTAGGGACGACACTCCCGTGTCGTCCGTACGCTCGGAACGAGCGTAATACATTACACAATTATTTGAATATAAGCGTTCTAAGAACGCTGCGGACGATACAGGAGTATCGTTCCTACCTGCACTTGTTTTTGCATTGTTAACCCGCAAAACCGCAGTATAGTGTATCGCGTTTACCCTGCCCTGCCTTCGCTTGCGCTCAGTTAGGACAGGGTTATGTGCAGAACTTCGTTCTGCGTGTCGGCTT
>NZ_JAZLLZ010000099.1:0-5650 GCF_045598405.1 Sodaliphilus sp. | reverse complement strand
GGCGTTGATGTCGCTCACATCTACGATGCCGTTGCCATCCACGTCGGCACGGCCGTTGTATTTGCTTGCCGATTCTTTGCCCAGAACGATGTTGATGAGAAGGTTGGCATCGCTGATGTCAACAGTTCCGTTGCCGTCCACATCACCCGGGATATCGCTGCCGCCCTCTATGCTCTCAATCTTGAAGAAATTTTTCCAGAAGCTTGCACCCTTGTACTGTGCGAGGCAGCTGTTGTGTACCTTGAGGGTAGCTTGGTAGTAGAGGTTGCTCAAAGTGTTGGCTTTGACTGTGGGAGGCGTTGTGGGCTCGGCAATGATTGAAGTAAGCTTGCTGCAACCGGCAAATGCATTCTCACCGATATAACTTACCTGTGCGGGAATCTTAATTTCGGTCATCGCCGACAGTCCGTTGAAGGCATAGTCGCCTATCGTCTCAAGGAATGTCATTTTGTCAATACCCGGGTCAATCATATTGGTTGCGCCCTCAAAGCAGTGCTCGCCTATCCTGATCATCTTGTAGCGCTTTTCGGCGTCATAGAACTGGTTGAGCTCGCGTGATGAGGCCATGAACTTTGCCAAGTTGCCCATGCCGGGATAGTTGACATACTCGGCTGTACCAGCATATTCTACACCGTCCTCGGTGAAAGGCTCATTACTAATGATATTCATGCGGTAGGGACTGCTGAAAGCGTTAGACACATTTGTGCCATAGGTAAAGTCGCAGGCACCACTGGTGATAGACCGGAACGCATTGTTCCACACGGGATCGGCCTTGTAATCATCAATCGCGTAGTAAGGTACATGCAGCGCACAGGTTGAAGGCACGCCGGTGAAATCCATTTGAGAAACTCCCGCCAAATTCATGTTGAGGTACAATTCGGTCAAGCTGCCCATTCCTTTAAACACTTCATATTCAATACCTTTAACAAAAGGAACAAACATACGCTTAACCTTAGTACCGCTAAATACTTCAAAACCTAGATATGTTAATCCAAACGGAATTACGACATCTCCCGTAAGGCCTGAATTCTGGAACGCATTAGATCTAATTCTTAACAGGTTTTTGTTAAATTTAAACGATGTAAGCGAGCTACAGTCCTTGAAGGCATATTGCTCGATATATCTAAGGTTGGGCAATGAAACCGAAGTAAGGTTTTTACAATCATTGAAGCTTGAATAGCCAACAGAGTCAATATTTTCTCCACCGGTAAATTTTGTTGCGTTAGAATGAGAGAAAGTTAAAACGGCAATTTGAGTAACTGCATAGTATTTACCACGAATCGAAAGAACAAACGGAATATTGTTCTCACCGCTAACGTTGCCATAGTTGATACCAGGCACAACTGATGCACGGCCGTCATATTTTGCTCCGTTGACTGTGCATGGCTCGGTGCTGTTGATTGAGAAGTCCAGCTTGCCAATGCTCAGGTCAAAGCCTACTCGCGGGTCAACGTTGATCGACTTGAAACCGCTCCACTTAGATTTAAATTCCGATGCCAGCTCACGGCGAACATGCAGGTTGATATCCTGGCGGAGAGAGGAAGTTGCAAATTCGTCAGCTTTCTCAATGGGGACACTGGTTGTGTTAAGATAAACATCTACCTCATCGAGATTGGCGCGACCCCAAAATGGTCCGGAGCCATCATTAGCAACATAGAAATCTTTTACCGAACTGGGAATAACTACTGCTTTACTATTGATATAATAAAACGGCATCATCATCAGTTTTGTAACACCATAAGGGATGTCGATGGTTTCCATTGTAGAGTTTGCAAATGCATAACTGCCTATCGAGGTGAGTTGCGAGGGGTAAAGTGCGCTCTTCTTGCCTGCAGGCATTGTGTGCAGCTCGGTCAAGTCCTTAGTATAGAGTGCATGGTCGTAAGTTGCAAATTTTTTGTTTCCCTCTGCAACATTGATTTCGGCAAGTGATTCGCAATTCCTAACAAAACCTATATTGATTAATCTGACAGAACTGGGGATGTCAAGGGTCTTTATGCTCGTGCCAGTGAAAGCTTCAAATCCGATATATTCTATATTTGCACCGATAGTAATATTAGTGATATTAGCGCGACCCCTATAAGCATATCCAGCAATCTCGTTGATGTCATAAATTTTGTCATCGGGCCCCACGAGACTGAGTGCAATCTTACTGCTGGTAGCAGTGGTGTTGTTATACGACTTCACGGCAATTTTGCCCGCTGAAGAGGAAGTGGCAGCAACCTTGACCTCATAGGTGTAGTCACCATTAGAACTATTGAATGTGTCGCCCACATTAAGCGCCCATGACGACAGCGCCACGGCAATCATTGAAACAAATGTCAGTATATTTTTCATAATGAGTTAAAAGCCTCTCCCCCAACCCCTCTCCTGCAGAGAGGGGAGTTTTTATTATGGAAGTATCAGTAAGAGACTGATAATTGAGGCATTTTGTTATTTAGTTATTATTTTTTTCAAAAAGCTACCCCAGTTCTCCCCTCTCTGAAGGAGAGGGACCGGGGAGAGGCTTTTACTTGCCCAGGATAATGTTGAGCGAGATGTTAACATCCATAATGTCAACCACGCCGTTGCCATCCACGTCGGCACGGCCGCCGTACTTGGTTGCAGAGTCCTTGCCGAGCACAACATTGATGAGGATATTTGCATCGGTAATGTCAACCACGCCGTTGCCATCTACATCACCCTTGACTCCCCCACCCTGCTTGGGAAGGATATCAAGGTAAATCTCGCTGAACGAAGGTGTCACATCGGGAACATAATAAGCGCTGCCCGAGGGAACATAAGACTTCATCTCGGGCTTGTCGAGACGCTCATATAGCTCGCTCCACACATAGTTACCGCTTGCGGGCATCACTGCATAGTCGCCCTCGGTGGCAACGGCTGTCATGCGATTACTCTTGGGAGCAGTAACACTTCCAGCGGGACGCTCGAGCAAGTATCTCTTACCGGGGGTAAGACCTGTGAGGATAACGCCTGTGCTCGCGGGCACCGATGTTACCTTCTCGGTAGTTGCCACAGTACCGGTGCCGGATGTACCCATGTTGTTGCCTTTAACGACATAGGCGTTCACGCCGCTTGCTGCGAAGTCAACGGGAACACACACGCCCAGTGCCATGGTCTTGTGGTCGGGCACGATGAAGGGGTTGAGGTTGTCCTTGAGGGCTGATGTGCTGGTATCGGTCCAGTTCTTTGCCTGGTTGAAGTAGTTGAGCAGGTCGTTGTAGTGCACGTAGCAGCGGAAACCGTTTGCGTTGTTGCCATAGAGCTGACCTTCCAGGGTGAGGTTTGACATGCGGGGCAAAATGGTAAGGCTTGAGAGGCTCGTAGCATTGTGGAAGGCATAGTCTTTAATCGTAGTGACCGTAGCAGGGACAACGAGAGAGGTGATGCCCGAACCCTCAAACGCCAAGCTGCCGATAGTCTTGAGACCTGTCATGTAAGTTGTGTTAAGAGTCTTAATGCCGGTAGCATTGCGGAAGCAGCCATAGTCTATCTCGGTGATGAGATAAGACTTGTCAACGCCATAATACTGGTTTCTCTCATATCCTGATGTACCGAAAGCGGTAGCAGTTTCGATGTTGGGGTGATAAACATATTTAGCAGTACCGGCATAGGTCTTGCCGTCAACTGTCACGGGCGTATTGTCAACAACAGTCATGTGATAAATCGAGTTATTGCGGTCGCTCATCTTGCCATAGGTGAAGTCGTAGGCACCGTTCTTGAGAGTGAGGTTCTTCCAGCCTGAATGGCCATAAAATGTATTTAGGCTACCATAAGGCACATAAACCGAGCAAGAAGAAGCCACGCCGGTGAAATCGTAAGTGTTGCCGGGTGCTGCGCCTGCTGTTGTGTTGATGACAATCTCTGTGAGCGACTTTGCACCCTTGGCAAAGTTTGAGCCCACCATAACACAACTGCTGGGGATAAGCAGGTGGGTTATTTTAGAGCTGGCAAATGCCGATGCTCCGAGGATATTGAAGCCGTAAGGCAGCACAACTTCCCCACCAAGTGTAGAGCCTTCAAATGCGTTATCGCCAACAATACCTAGCCCCGAACCCCAGTTAACCGATTCCAGTTTCTTGCAGTTTTTAAATGCGCTGGCACCTATTTGCATCACATTGGGCAGTGAGATTGTGGTCACGCCCTCACCCTCAAACGCCGACATGGCTACATGGAGGACATTCTTGCAACCAGCCACAGGGTACTCGGTTCCGGGAAACTTGCGGAACGATTTCTTGCCCAGGCGGGTAACTGCATACTTCTTTTGCACGCCTTCGATGGTAAATGTAAGATAATCGGGCACTTCGTCGAGATATCTCTCGTGGTAGAAGCCTTTCACGGTCTCAACCTCACCGTCATAAGTCACGCCACCTATGGTTACAGGCTTGTCGCTGATCACCGAGTAAGTAAGTGATTTATCGTATGCCATATAGTCGGCAGCCACGATGTCATACTCGTTAATGCTCTTGAAAGAACTCCAACCGTTCTGCTTGTAAACGTCGGCATAGCCATCGGGGACATGGAGATCGGGCAGATAGCCGGGAGAGAATGTTTCGGTCTTATACACAGGAGGATTCTTTGAGTTGAACGCGAAGCGGTCAATGTTCTTGCAACCATAGAACGCAAAGTCACCTACTCTTGTCACTGTTGCAGGCAACGAAACAAACGACAGATTATTGCAGTATGCAAAAGCCCATTCACCCACCCGGTTGACACCATACCTGAGGAAAACTCGCTTAAGGTAGGGGTTGTGGGCAAACGCATATTCAGCAATATTGTTAACCTGCTCGGGGACAGCAAATTCGCGCTGGAATTCAGTCTTGTTGAGAGCAGCAGGCATCCACATGAGCGAATACATGTTCTTGCTATAGAGCACGCCGTCCTTGACCACATAATAAGAGTTGGTCGACGGGATTGTCACTGTAGCAATGTTGGTACATCCATAGAACGCACCGCCATAGAAGTTCTTCAACGACGAGGGAAGATCTACCGAGGTGAGTCCTGTACAGCCCTCAAAGGCACTGGAGTATATCGTCTCGACAATCGACTTGCTGAAGTTAATCGATTTCATTGCAGTATTGTCATGGAAGGCAAACGGCCTGATGCCAACGATGTTAAAGTTCTCACCGTTATAAGACACACTGTAAGAAATAAACACACTTGCATCGCTACCAGTGTATTTGCTGATGCTTACTTCGCCTGATGATGAACTACTTGCAGTTTTGTCTACATAATATTCAAACTTGCCCACAGTGAACTTGTCGCCCACTTTAGCAGCCCATGACGACATCGCCACGGTAATCATAGCTGATAAAAGAATTAATTTTTTCATATAGTATTTTTGTTTTAAAATTATCGTTATTTTTTTACTAAAACTTTAATCTACAAAGATAATAATTTTCACAATCATTTGAGAGGGCATAACATTATTTAACACTTTGACATATAACTATTCAGCAATAGAACTCCCCGCGCGAATCTCAATGATCTCACTGATTTTTTCATTGAATATATCCTTAATTCCGCAGCACTTTTGTTAACAATTTTTATAATATCCTGAGCAACAAAAAGTTGCCCAGGATTTTGTCATGTCGGTGATTTCACTTAATTTAGTGCTGCAAATAAAACCAAACGAACCACCAACACGACA
>NZ_JAZLLZ010000098.1:0-21322 GCF_045598405.1 Sodaliphilus sp. | reverse complement strand
TCACTCCCTTCGGTGGGGGTTATGTGCCCAAAGCAAGCTTTGTGCGTGTCGGCTTTCAGCCTCTAATTGTTAATATATTTTCAATGAAAAAATCAGTGAGTTCAGTGAGATCCGCGCGGGGAGTTCCATTGGTGAATAGTTACTTTTTTACTGAAAGAAATTAAAATAATTAAAATAATGGCTCACGCCAAGAACCGTGCTCAAGGGAGTGGGCAGCGGTAAATGGGCAAAGCCCGTGCCGCGACCAGCGAACCTCCCTTAAATATGGAGGACTCCGTCCTCAAAATGATAATTCACTATCTGTGAGGTAATTCTATTTTGCTTGCAGAGCAAGCTATTTTCTAGGCGAAGCATAAAAATCACAATAAAAATATTTTCTTTTTTTCCGGACAACAATATATTAAAATAATATTTTCCGCGAGTTCCGCGAGAGATATCCGGCATGACGCTAATCGGGCAAATCGTTGCATGTTTATGCAAATTTGATTTATTTTCGACTGATTTGTTTTTATTTTTACAGAAAATTGCGTTTATTTCGTTTTTATTTATTACTTTTGTACAAATTTTGAAAAATCATATTATTTTTACTAACAAACAAACTAAATGATTATGAAGAAAATTTTTACACTTGCACTCGTAGCTATGATTGCCTCTGTATCATTTGGCCAGACTCTCAAGTCAGCAAAAACGCTCGAGAAGACCACAGCAACTCAGAAGGAAGCTATCGTCTCTACAACCACAACTAAGCACAAGGTTGCCCCCAAGGCTGGTCCCATCGAATTTGAAGCCACTAGCGCTTCGGCTCAGTATTACGCATCAGACGGCGACTGGTACGTTGTTCTGTCTAATTCATCAACAGCATTCCGCTTTGACGTCGTCACCAACAATCCCACTCCCCTCGAGATGGGCCACACCTATACACTTGCCGACATGGACGAAGGATATTCATGGTATGGTTCAAGTACCAGCAATGCCGTTGGCTACACAGCCGCAACGCTCACTCCCAAGCAGGGCGCCGAGGGTACCGACTATGAAGCAACAGTAACGCTGACCAATGGTCAATCTTATCACATCACTTACACCGCAACCGCTCCCAAGACCTACGATGTTAAAATCACTCAGGTTCAGTCTAAGTATTATGGTGCCCCCGACAATGACTGGTACTTTGGCTTCGGTAACGAAGACTACGCGTTCTATTTCGACATCGCCAACCAGGATGCATCAGGCATCGTGCTGAACAAGGTTTACACCCTTGACGACATGATTGAAGATTATTCATGGGGCAAGGTATTGGCTACCGAATCATCAATAGTTTACCAGAGCGTATCTTTCAAGGCTACCGAGGGTGTTGCAGGTACCGACTATACAGTAACTGTTGTTGACACCAGGGGTGACACTTACAACCTCACTTACACTTCTCAGGCACTCCCCGAGCCCACCGAGACTGTGGAAATTGTGTTCACAACCGACGAGACCGAGCTTGTTGACGCAAGTGCATCTCAGGGTCTTGTTCAGTTCCAGGGCTTCAAAGAAGATACAGGCCTTGAGGCATACGTTACTTTCATTACCGACCAAGTGGCTGGCGAATACACAATGCAGGATGTCTATCCTAGTTACACAGGCATCTACCTTGACGCTGACGACTATGACGGCGTAGAAGCTCTCGATGTCACCGCTACAGTGACCGAGTATGACAACGGTGCTTACAAGGCTGAGGTTGACTACCTCGGAGCAAACACTGTGCTCTACAAGCTGACATTCAACTATGGCGATGTTCCCACTGCTATCAACGACCTCACTACCGAGGCTGGCATCAAGGCCATCAAGACCATCAAGAACGGTCAGGTTGTTATCGTTAAGGGCGAGAAGATGTATAACGCAGCTGGCCAGGCTATCAAGTAATTGATATTCTAGTCTAAATATCTACTCCCTCGGCGCCATGGTGCCGGGGGAGTTTTTTTCTCCTCTCGTTTTTATCCTCTCGGGGAACTCGGGGAGTTTTTTTTCTCTCGGGGAACTCGGGGAACTCGGGGAGTTTTTATACTGATGGAGAGTTTTTTTCCTCTAAGAGGGAAAAGCAAGAAACTTGATAGACGGGATAGACTTGATAGCCGGGATAGACTTGATAGACGGGATAGACTTGATAGACGGGATAGACTTGATAGCCGGGATAGACCTGAATAGCCGGGATAGGCTGGATAATCTTTAAAAAAACATGAAATTTCTTGTAGTTTTTCTTAACTTTGCTGCGTCTAATGGGCAAAAAAAACAAATAACAACGCAATGAATACTCAAGATTCACAATTCACGCAATTGGTGCGAGAGAACAAGAGCACTATCTACTCGGTGTGCTACATGTTCTCCAAGGACCAGGACGAGGTGAACGACCTGTTCCAGGAGGTGCTCATCAAGTTGTGGCAAGGATATGAGAAGTTTGAAGGACGCAGCAACATGCGCACCTGGGTGTATAAGGTGAGCCTCAACACATGCATATCCATTGACCGCAAGAAGAAGAGCCGCGCCACACAGCCCCTGCTCGAGGGTGTCGATATCTTCGACGAGAGCAAGGAAGACAACCGCCAACTCGAAATGCTGCACAAGCGCATCACGCAGCTGCCCCCGTTTGACCGCGCCATCATCCTGCTATGGCTCGAGAACATGAGTTACGACGAGATAGGCGCTATAGTGGGCATCTCGCCCAAGAACGTATCGGTGCGGCTGTTCCGCATCAAGGAGAAACTCAAAGAAATGACAACCACACAATCTTAATTAACACTTAACACTACACAACTATGAACGAAATTAACAACATAGAAAACTTCGAGCTCGACGCAATGCGCCAGCAGCTCAACGAACTGAAGGAACGCATCGACCGCACCACCACGCTCAACGAGAAACTCCTGCACGAGTCCATCAAGGGGAAGATGCGCGGCGTGCACAAGCGCATCATCAAGGTGTGCCTCATGGGACTGGTGGGCATCCCCGCATGGATATTCATAGGATATTTCTACCACTTGCCCTGGTACTTCACAACATTCACCATGGTCATGCTACTCTCATTCATAATCGCCGACTACTTCATCAACCGCATGAACATCGACACCATGGGCAACGACATGGCCGAGACGGCACGCCAGCTTGTGAAGATGAAACGCATGCGTTTGCGCCAGGAACTCATAGGCATCCCTGTGCTCGTCATGTGGCTCGCATGGTTCATGTGGGAGGTAATGCACTCGGGCATCGACCACGACCTTGCCATGGGCATGTGTGTGGGCGGAGGCATAGGCGCTTGCATAGGCGCTTGCATAGGCATCAACATCTTCCTGGGCTTGCAGCACTCTAACGACGAGATGCTGCGCCAAATCGAAGAACTGGGCAAGTAACTCCCCCCTACAACATAAGCACTACTGAATATCTAGAACTTCTAGCTAGCCTGGAAATTCTAGATATTCTTTATTTATGTATTATGTCTTTAATACATTTGTGCATATTTTTTGCTACATCTGCACTATTTTAATTTCAAGCGAAGCCTTAATTTTGTATCTTGAAAAATAATATCTATAAAATATACTACTATGAAACTAAAAAGACTTGCAATTGCAGCTGCACTGGCCCTGTCATTCCTGGGCATGCAGGCCGCAACGTGGCAAATGAAGCAAGGGCCGGCAATGACCAAATGGAGCGAATCCATCGACCCGACCAATGTGCTAAACGAGTATCCGCGCCCGCAGATGGAACGTGGCAGCTGGATCAACCTCAACGGAGTGTGGGACCTGCGCGCAGGACACCTCGATGAGGAGTTCTCAACATCATTCGAGTATGACAAGGCCATCCTCGTGCCTTTCCCCATCGAGAGCGCCATCTCGGGCATCATGGAGAAGAAGGACGAGCAGGTGTGGTGGTATCACCGCAAGTTCAACCTGCCCGCTAACCACAACGACAACCGCTGGCTGCTCAACTTCGGCGCCGTGGACTGGCGTTGCGTCGTCTTTGTCAACGGCAAGCAGGTGGGTGAACACGAAGGCGGCTACGACCCCTTCTCGATGGACATCACCGACGCGCTCAACAGCGGCACCGAGCAGGATATCGTGGTGTTTGTCTATGACAACACCGGTGTCGAGGGTCAGCCCACCGGCAAGCAAAGCAAGAACCCCTCAATATGCTGGTACACAGCATCGAGCGGCATCTGGCAGACAGTGTGGCTCGAGCCCGTGTCAAAGACAGCCCACATCACCCATTTCAACATGGAGCCCACCCTTGACCAGAAGTGGCTCAACCTCAAGGTCAGCGCCAGCGATGCCGCTACCACTGTCAAGGTTGTAGTCAAGGACAAGGAAGGCAAGGAAGTGAGCACCATCAGCGGCAAGCCCGGCGACATCATGCGTGCCAAATTCACCGAGGTTCACCCCTGGTCGCCCGACGACCCCTATCTCTACGACGTGTTCCTCTCTCTTGAGAAAGACGGCAAGGTGGTAGATGAGGTGAAGAGCTACTGCGGCATGCGCAAGATCGAGGTTAAGCAGGACGAGAACAAGATACCTCGCATCTACCTCAACGGCAAGCAGATATTTGAACTCGGCCCACTGGACCAAGGTTTCTGGCCCGACGGCCTTCACACCGCACCCAGCGACGAGGCATTGCTCTTCGACATCAAAGCAATGAAAGACTTGGGCTTCAACATGATACGCAAGCACATCAAGATTGAGCCCGACCGCTGGTACTACTATTGCGACCGCGAGGGTATGCTCGTGTGGCAGGATATGCCCAGCGGCAACGTGGTCAAGGGCTACGAGGCCCAGGCCAAGGCCAACATGGAGCGCGAGTGGATCAACATCGTGGACGCAATCAAGAACCACCCCAGCATCGTGCACTGGATCGTGTTCAACGAGGGTTGGGGACAGTTTGACACCGACCGCATGACCAACATCATCGACCAGCACGTCAACGTGCTCTCTCCCTCACGTTATGGCAAGGCATCGCTCATTTGCTGCGCTAGCGGCTGGAACGACAGCAACGTGGGCAACATCATCGACATCCACAGCTATCCCCACCCCGGATGTCCCCATCACGCAACCCGCGCAGCAGTGTGCGGTGAGTATGGCGGCATCACGCTGCACGTGCCTGGACACATCTGGCCCGGCGGCGACTTCCAGTACACCGTGGTTGAGAGCCCCGAGGACTTCACCACCTACTTCAACTCGCTGGGCGAGGAAATCAAGGAACTCTACCACATGGGCCTCAACGCTGCAGTCTATACCCAGCTGAGCGACGTGGAAATCGAGAAAAACGGTATGTACACCTACGACCGCCGCGTCCTCAAGCCCCATTCACCATACGGTGAACTCAAGCAGAACATACTCGAGTGCATCGACTTGCCCAATACCAAGCGAGTTGAGCGCACCATCCTCTCTACAGCCAAGGAACACGCCTACAAGTGGCACTACACCACCGAAGATGCTCCTCGCCACTGGCAGGATCTCACATTTGACGACAGCAAGTGGAAAGTGGGCGAGGGAGCCCTGGGCCATGGCGTGAATGAATTCCCTAGTCTCGTGCGCACCGACTGGAACACCAACCAAGTGTATATGCGCCGCTGGTTCTACCTGGGCGACATCACCCAAGAGCACATCAACAAGCTGCAGTTCAAGCTCTTCCACGACGATGATATCGACATCTACATCAACGGTGTGTGGGCTGGTGCTCATGCAGGCTGCGTGTTTAACTACTGGTATATGCCCATCAACAAGGAAGCCCTGGCTACCCTCAAGCCTAACAGCTGGAACCTCATCGCCATTGCCGGACAGCAAGGTACTGGCCAGCAAATCATGGATCTGGGTATCACAGCTATCGTTGACGAGGACTTTGAATACACCGAGGACTATCGCGAGCTCACCAATCCCGAGCACAAGCCCAGTCCTGCTCCTGGCACAGCCGTGGCACCCAAGTTTGCCCGCGCCACAACTCCCGTTCCTGCCGAGCCCAACCAGCGCGGCGGAAAAGGCGGTGTAGTTGCCGGTGAGTTCTTCCACGCTCAAGACCGCAACAACGTGGCTTGGGTGGATCTCGACGGCGACGGCAGCCTCGATGTGGTTTACTCGGCTTGGAACGAGCACATGCTGGGCAACGCTGGCCGCGTTTCGCTCTACTACAAGAACGACGGCAAAGGCAGCTTCACCCGCAACACCAACCTGTTCACACCCATCTACTACGGCTGCCCCGTGGCACTCGACTATGACAACGACGGTAACCTCGATATCTTCTATCCCGGTCTCACCGACAAGAACTACAACAGCATCGACCAGGTGGTGGCTCACCTCTACCACAACAACGGCGACGGCACATTCACCCAGGTGAACGACGACGCAGCGATGGGCATCAAACCCATCTACAACGCCACCGACGGCGGCCGCTCACGCTCATGGGTGGGCACCGGCGACTATGACCGCGACGGCTTTACCGACATCGTGGTGACAGGCCGTGACGACTACATGGCAAAGGACGGCTACGGCAACGACGTGCTCATGCACGACCGCCGCACCACAGTCCTCTACCACAACAACGGCGGCAAGAGCTTCACTAAGGTTGAGCTCCCAGTCAATGGAAAGAAGGCATTCCACGGCCTCGCACGCGGCTCGGTGAACATGTGTGACATGGACAACGACGGATTGCTCGACATCGTCTCGGCTGGCTATGAGGCCAACGACGGCGTTCTCTACATCTACTACAACAACGGCGATGGCACCTTCAGCGAGCCCACCCAGACTTTCCGAGGCTCATACGACGGCGCATGCGTTCCCGCCGACCTCGACGGCGACGGCTTCAACGATATCCTCGTCACTGGTTTCTCAAGCAACAAGGGCAACATGGCCAAGTCGGTATTCATCTACCGCAACAACGGCGACCGCACCTTCGCTATGCTCAACGACTCGTTCAGCGGCTTTGAGGGCGTTGACGGCTCAACCCCCAGCATTGCTGACGTGAACAACGACGGTCTTGCCGACATCCTTATCGGCGGCCACGGTCAGGAGCACGAGATTACCACATGGCTCTATCTCAACAAGGGCGACATGGCATTTGAGCCCGTGGGCGCTTACTACAGCGACCCCTTCGGCAAGCAGTGGTCGTTTGCTCGCATCAGCCACGGTAACAACCACCTCATCGATGTGGACAACGACGGCTACCTCGATGCATGGAACATGGGCTGGGCACAGAGCTCGGTTTGCTCAAACGGATGTGCAACAATCCTCTACCGCAACACCTCAAGCACCGTGGGCATCGCAGCCAACACTGCTCCCACAGTGCCCACAGGCATCAAGGTAGAATATGACAAAACAACCCAGAAGGCAACCTTCTCATGGACAGCATCTAAAGACGACATCACACCCCAGGCAGGCCTGCGCTACAACATCTTCCTGCGCAAGAAGGGCAGCAAGGGCGGCTTCATGACCGTTCCCGCACTCCTCACCACTGGCCACCTGAGCGTGGGCGAACTCTCAGGCGAGATCGCTGCCACAGCCTACACCATGAGCGTAGCACTCGAGGACGTAGATTACGAGTGGGGCGTTCAGGCTATCGACGGTGGCAAGATGGCAAGCTCTTGGGCTGTAGGGGCATTCAACCCTAAAACATCGGGTCTGTCAAAAAAAGAAATAGGCGCCGTTAAGATTTACGGGCATAACGGTGCCTTGGTCTATGACATCGCAGGCGATGCCGGGTCAACCCAGTTGCTGGTTTACAACACCGCAGCAGCCATCGTGGAACGAGCACAGGTGACAGGCAACGGAACCATCACCACCCTCGGTCCCGGCACCTACATTGTCACAGCCCGTGCAGCCAACGGCACAGCGAAAACAGTAAAAGTGGTTCTCTAACCCACCTTAATAAACTCGCACAACACCGTCTTGCAATCAGCAGGACGGTGTTTTTTATCGTCTAATGCACAGATCATTCTTGTCATGGTTGCATGAAAACATTAAGCTCTAATTACTTTGGCAAACATTTGGTTGTATCGGTTGTTTGTTGTATCTTTGCCAAAAAGTTTACTAAATTAATAGTCACATGGCAACAAAAACACTCATACGATTTGACTGGGCTATGAAACGCATGCTGCGCGACAAGGCCAACTTTGGTGTGCTTGAAGGGCTCATAACCACACTGCTGAGCAAGAACATTCACATCGTGAAATTGCTTGAGAGCGAGAGCAACATGGAGGACGACAATGACAAGCAAAATCGCGTTGACATCCTTGCCGAGGATGACAAAGGAGAGCTGTTTATCATCGAAGTGCAAAACGAGAGCGAGTTTGCTTATTTCCAGCGTATGCTTTTCGGAACATCTAAACTTGTGACCGAATACATCAACCGCGGCCAGGGCTATGAGAATATACGCAAAATCTATAGCATTAATATAGTGTATTTTAAGTTGGGCAACGGCACTGACTATGTCTATCACGGCAAGACCGAGTTTCGCGGAATGCACAACGGAGAGTTGCTCACATTGTCGGGGTTCCAGCAGCAAAAGTTTCAGGTATCAGAGGTCAGCGAACTCTATCCCGAGTATTATATCCTCAAAGTCAACGACTTCAACAAGTGGTCGCGCGTGCCGCTAGAGCAGTGGATATACTTCCTGAACACAGGCGAGATACCCGAAGATGCCGATGCTCCTGGACTGGGCGAGGCACGAGAGAAACTCATCCTAGAGCACATGACCAAGACCGAGCTGGAAGCCTATTATCGCCATCTCGACAACATTGTAGTGCTTCAGGACAACATTACCACAGCCCGTGGCGAGGGACGACTAGAAGGCTTCTACGAAGGACGTGCAGAAGGACGCGAAGAAGGACGTGCAGAAGGACGTGCAGAGGGACGTGCAGAGGGACGCGAAGAAGGCGAGAAACTAGGTAAACTCAAGAGCGCAAAGTTGATGGTTGCTGCTGGCGCCGACAAAAACTTTGTGATAGAAACCCTTAACCTCACTCTCGACGAAGCACGAGAACTATAGACAAAGATGGGTCTATTAATTACGGTGGGGTCTATTAAATCATGTTCTTATTCTAATGGACTTTCTGGGTTGAAACGTGCAAGGTTGCGGTCTTCAACCGCAGCATAGTGTATCGCGTTTACCCTGCCCTGCCTTCGCTTGCGCTCTGTTAGGACAGGGTTATGTGCAGAACTGCGTTCTGCGTGTCGGCTTTCAGCCTCTCTTTGCCTTATGCTTTGTGCGAGAGAAAGATTTTCATAAGGTCCGCGCTGGGACTCTGCAAAATTCTATTGCTGAATAGTTACGGTAGAGGTCGCAGCACGGTGCGTTGTTATACTCGCAAGCATCGAGCATGGCATCGGCGACATCAACCAAAGTGAGGCTTATACCCCATGCTGCGTACCTCTTCGAGGCTGCTTGCATGGGGTTTGATTTCATCGAGCTCGCCAAGGCTCGGAGAGCATAGTGACGCTCTTCGAGCCTCTAACGTCTCCATCACCGTTTTTATTATACCCAGTCCCGGAGCTCTAGGAAATGATAGTCCATGTATTGGTTACCAAACATTCCTTCCTGATAAAAATTTTGAAATTTAAAGATATTTCGCTAAATTTGCGTGATATTTCAAATTTAACATTATCACCAATGAATACCGAGCAGACCAAACCTCTATATATAGTCACCGGAGCCACCGACAACATGGGTTCTATCATCAGCCGCCGCCTTGCCGAGCAAGGCAAACCCGTGCTGCTGGCAAGCCGCAACATAGTCAAGGCACAACAATATGCCGAGGAACTGCGCAAGGCGACAAAGAACCAAGACGTCCAATGCCTGCAGCTCGACTTGAGCTCGTTTGAACTGGTGCAAGACTTCGTGGAGCGCCTCAAGGCCCTGGACCGTCCTGTGGCAGCCCTTGTCAACAACGCCGGCACCCTGCCGCGACAGAGCCGCATGTCGCCCAACGGATTTGAGCACGCCATCCAAGTCAACTTCTTGAGCACCGCACTGCTATCCATGCTCGTGAAGCCACTCATCGTGGAAGGCGGACGCATCATCATGTCCACCAGCATCTCCCGGCGTCTCGTGTCGCTGCCCTACGAGTTCCCAGCCGTGTCGCACTTCACGCAGCTCGGTGCCTATGCCCAGAGCAAACTCGCGCTCACGCTCTTCTCGATTTACCTCTCCACGGTGTTCAAGACCTCACACGTGAGCGTCAACTGCGTCAACCCCGGCGTGGTGAAGTCGAGCATGCTCGCCCTCAACAAGTGGATGGACCGCATTGCCGACTACTTCATCAAGCCGCCCGTGGATAGCGAGGCAGGCGTGATACCCACAATGCGCGCACTCGAGAGTGCCGACACTGGTTTCATCTTTGAAGGACGCAGCAAGCAGGTGAAGATGTCGAGCGTGCTCAATAACCGCGATGTCTTCATCAAGCTGTGCAACGACACTATGCGCATCCTCAAGAAATATTTGCCCCGATGACAAAGATACTGCATAACACCGACCGCCTCCCACAGGGGGCGGTTGTCGCAACAATAGGCATGTTTGACGGCGTGCACCAGGGTCATGCCACACTCATCGACGAGCTGCGGCGGCAAGCTGCTGCCCGCGGGCTCAAGAGCGCCGTCATCACCTTTGCCCACCACCCGCAGCACGTGTTGCGCCCAGGTGGCGACCTGCGCATGATCATGACTCTCGACCAGCGAGTTAAGCAGCTCGAGAGCATGGGGCTCGACTATGTGGCGGTGATGGATTTCACCGTGGAGCTGTCGCGAAACACTAGCCTGGATTTCATGCGCGTCATGCAGGAGCAGTGGGGCGTGAAAGTGCTCATCGTGGGCTACAACCACCGCTTCGGGCACGACCGCGACGCCACCTTTGCCACCTATGTGGAAAATGGGCGCAAGCTGGGCATCGAGGTGATGAAAGCACCTGAATATCTGGGCGAATTTGCCCCCGTGAGCTCGACTATCGTGCGCGGTCTCATCGCCGCAGGCAAGGTCGATGACGCTTGCAACTGCATGGGACGCCCGTTCAGGCTGAGCGGCGAAGTGGTGCACGGATTCCACAACGGCAGGGGAATAGGGTTCCCCACGGCCAACGTGGGCAATCTCGACCCGCTTGTCATCTTGCCGCACACCGGTGCTTATGCCGTCATGGTGGAAGTGGCCGGACGACGCATGCAGGGCATGGTCAACGTGGGACACCGCCCCACCCTCGACAACGGACGGCAACTGAGCATCGAGGTCAACATCTTCGGCTTCGATGACGACATCTACGGCATGCCCATCACCCTCGAGTTCATCAAGTTCCTGAGGCTCGAGTTCAAGATGGGTAGCATCGACGAACTGCGCGCCCAGCTCACCACCGACCGCGACCGCAGCATTGCAATTTTAAATAGGTTAAACACTAAACTCCTATAATTCAATATTATGAAGATTTACAACCTGTGTGAGCAAGACTCACTCGTTGCACAGTACATGAGCGAACTGCGCGACAAGAACATCCAGCAAGACCGCATGCGTTTCCGCACCAACGTGAAGCGCCTGGGACAGATTTGTGCTTATGAGATTTCAAAGCACCTGCACTTTGCCGACACCGAGACCCAAACCCCTCTCGCCGTAGCCAATACCCGCACTCTCGCCGACAAGGTAGTGCTCGCCACCGTGATGCGCGCCGGCCTGCCCTTCCATGAGGGAATGCTCTCATACCTTGACAATGCCGAGAATGCATTTGTCTCGGCCTACCGCAAGTACCGCGAGGGCAGCGATGAGTTTGACATCTTCACCGAGTATCTGGCAAGTCCCAGCATCGAAGGCAAGACCCTTATCATTGCCGACCCCATGCTTGCCACCGGCCGTTCAATGGCGGTTGCCTATGAGGCATTGCTCGCCAAGGGCACTCCCGCACACATCCACGTGGTGAGCGTGATTGCAAGCGACCAGGCCATCGAGTATGTCAAAGAGAATTTCCCCAGCGACAAGACCACAGTGTGGACTTGCGACCTTGACCACACCCTCAATGCCCACAGCTACATTGTCCCCGGCCTGGGCGACGCAGGCGACTTGCTCTACGGCATCAAGGAGTGACACTAGCACCCTATCTAAGCAACAATAAAAAATCCACGCAGCGTAATCACCTGCGTGGATTTTTTATTGTTGCCCGGTAAAAAAAAGAAAATATTTTTATTATGATTTTTATGCTTAGAAAACAGCTTGCTCTGCAAGCAAAATGGAATTACCTCACAGATAGTGTATTGTCATTTTGAGGACGGAGTCCTCCATTTTAAGGGAGGTTCGCTGGTCGCGGCACGGGCATGGTTCATGGCGTGAGCCATATAAACTAAAAAAATCATTTTCTTTTTTTATTCTATACCAAGCTCCGGTTATACCAAAGTATCGTAACTAGAAGTGTTTTGGAAAGTTAGAACAACTCTCGCAATTTTAACCGGACAGCAATATATTTTTTTAGATATAGGTTCCGACTGTCGGATTAATACTCTGTGGGATGATACTTGCGCAGCAGAGCCTCAATGGGAGCAGCGACGGTAGCCTTGCCGGTGCCTTTGAGATACTTCACCAGGGCACGTCCGGGCTCCAGGCAGTTGCCGGCAAACATGCGGTTGTCATAGTTCCATGCTTCGAGAATGAGGCTAGAACCTTCCACAGCATCCTTGTTATAGCCGTGAGTACCCTCGAGAATGAACCAACCCACATAGGCAGCACCTTCCATACCTTCCTGGTCGGCTGCCTTCTGGATGTATTTCAGCGACAATTCCTCGTTGGGAGCCACGCACACCTCGCCGTCGCTATAAGTCTTGATACCATCGCGATACACCTTGAAGAGGTTGAACGAAGCATCGGGGCTACCTTTCTCGCTTGCCTCAATGAGCAGGTCGAGACCTTTCTGCTTGTCCTCCTTGGTGTCGTTACCCATGTTGAGTGTGCAGAATCCCTTGCGCTCGATAGCGAGCACCGAACCAGCCTCGATGGCCTCGTCGAGCATGCGCAGCGCACCATCGCGGTCCATGCTGTACATGGGCACTTGCATGGTGAAAATCATTGTCGCAAGGCGAGCCTTACTGTCGGCATCGCCCTCATTCACAGCCTTGATGAGATAAGGCAACGCCTTGTCATAACGTTCAGCGTCATAGAGTTTCTTACCTTCGATCACATTCACGCTCTGTGCCATAGCACACACAGCAAGCAGCATAGCAGCTGCCGAAATAATAATCTTCTTCATCTTATATTAAGTTTAAAATTTTAGTCCAGTGCACAAAGTTACAACTTTTTACGCAATATCAAATTGTTTCGTTTCTTTTTTTAGACTCGAATGAAGGTAAATAGTTTAAAAATCTTCGGCAAGCCATCTAGCTGGACTATGCTCTGGACTTTATTATATCCTCTCCCACGGAGGCACAGAGGTCACAGAGAAAAAATAAATAATCAGCGTAATCTGTAGTTTGTTTTATATCGGGAGAATAGTGATTTTCAGCTTATTTTTAGTAAATTTCAAGCGCAGCGCCCTCTCTGTGTCCTCGGTGCCTCTGTGGGGGGAAGTCGGTCATGTTTGCCAGGCGTTTGGAGAAAAAATTGCGTTTGGGGCTGGAAAAAGTTTGCGTTTTCACAAAAAAAACGTACCTTTGCACCCGCAAAAAAGAAACACGGTGGAAAAATTTGGCTGCTTGCAACCACTTGAAAAAATGCTAAAACTGCGATAATCACAATATTATCCCTTTCCCGATTTTAGCATTTTCCACTTTTTAAATTAACCCGTCCGCACTGTTGCGGGCACAATAAAAAGAATTGGAAAATGAACTATTTATTCACATCTGAATCAGTATCAGAAGGGCATCCCGACAAGGTTGCCGATCAAATCAGCGACGCCATCCTCGACCAGTTCATGGCCTATGACCCGCAGTCGAAGGTAGCGTGCGAGACGCTCGTGACCACAGGCCAGGTGGTTATCGCCGGCGAGGTAAAGAGCAAGGCCTACATTGACCTCATGGAAACAGCCCGCAACGTCATCACCGGCATAGGTTACGACCGCAGCGAGCTCATGTTTGACGGTGCCTCATGCGGTGTGTTCAACGCGCTGCACGAGCAGTCGCCCGACATCAACCGCGGTGTAGATGGCGAGCAGCAAGGTGCTGGCGACCAGGGCATGATGTTCGGATATGCATGCACCGAGACACCCAGCTACATGCCCCTCACCCTCGACCTCGCGCACAGGCTGCTGCGTGAGCTCCAGGAGATACGCAAGCACAGTCACTTGATGAGTTACCTGCGCCCCGATGCCAAGAGCCAGGTCACAGTGGAATATGACGGCGACACCCACAAGCCCGTGCGCATACACACCATCGTCATCAGCACACAGCACGACGAGTTCATCAAGCCCGAGGGCAACACCGAGGAAGCTCAGCTTGCTGCCGACAAGCAGATGCTGGCACGCATCCGCGAGGATATCGCCACTATCCTCATCCCCCGCGTCAAGGCCCAGCTTCCACAAGACGTGCAAGCTCTATTTGACGACCAACTCATCCTTCACGTCAACCCCACGGGCAAGTTCGTGATAGGCGGTCCTCACGGCGACACCGGCCTCACCGGCCGCAAGATCATCGTTGACACCTACGGCGGACGCGGCGCACACGGCGGCGGAGCCTTCAGCGGCAAGGATCCCAGCAAGGTGGACCGCAGCGCGGCCTACGCAGCACGCCACATCGCCAAGAACGCAGTGGCAGCAGGCGTTGCCGACGAGATGCTCGTGCAGGTGAGCTATGCCATAGGCGTGGCCAAGCCCATCAGCCTCTTTGTAGATACCCGCGGCACAGCCCGGGTCAACATGACCGATGCCGAGATTGCCGACGTGCTCAACCGCACCTTCGACATGACTCCCAAAGCCATTGAGGAAAGACTCAAACTGCGCAACCCCATCTACCAGGAAACAGCATCGCTCGGCCACATGGGACGCGAGCCCCAGGTGGTAACCAAGCATTTCGTCTCAAAATATGAGAACAAAAAGCTCGACCTCGAGGTAGAACTCTTCACTTGGGAGAAACTCGACTACGTTGACACGCTGAAAGAGAAATTCGGGCTCTAAAACCGGAAGATCCTTGAACCAATGATTGCTCCAATCATACTCTTGTCACTGCTCGTCGCCGTGGGGCTGCCCTTGTGGTTATATGACCGCAAGCACCGCCACAGCGACGAGTGTGATATTGCTGTGCCTCCCAGCGACACCTGCAGCGATGACTGCTGCACCACCCACGAGGTGTGTCCGTCGCAGGAGCTCCTCACAGGACTGGGCGAACCGCCCGTTTACTACGACGACGAAGACCTCGACCGCTTCGCCGGCCGCACCCCAGACGACTTTACCGACGACGAAATTGAGGAATTTCGCGACATACTCTACACCCTCATCCCCGCCGACCGCATGGGGTGGTGCAAATCCCTGAAAAAACGAGGCATCACCATGCCCGCACCCATCCACGACGAGTTCATCATGCTCGTCAATGAACCTTAAAACACATAACTCGCCCGAGAAATGTGCACGATGCCCGCAAAACAGGGTGCCGCGTGGGTCTCCCGCAGAGGTAACTATTCACCAATAACTTTTTTTGAGGACTCCCCGCGCGGATCTCACTGATTTTTTATTGAAGAAATATTAACAACTCAACTTCAGCATGTGAAACCATTTGAGCATCACCTATTTGCTCCGATTAGCGTCCTGCTGGACGCGGTGCGTGTTGCATTTCTTCCCCCACCGCCACTTCGTTCGGCGGTGGGGGTTATTCTGGTATTGTCCTGCCGGACAGTAAATTAGTAATATTTATTATCAAATGCTAAAGTTGAGTTAACAACGAGAGGCTGAAAGCCGACACGAGGGTGTCAAAATCCGAAATTAAGTTCCCTGAGGTCTAAAAAATCCACAAAATATATATTTTCAATGAAAAAATCAGTGAGTTCAGTGAGATCCGCGCGGGGAGTTCCATTGCTGAATAGTTACCAAAAACAAGAAATTATTTAAATTAATTTAATTTCTGGAGGAAAAATCTTAAAAATGGCCGGCTTGAGGTCACTGCTATATGGTTACCAACATCCTCTTGTTCACAAAAGTGCTGGTAGATTTATTCCTAGTGATGTGGTTTTCTGTTTCTTTCATTGCGTTATCGTGGGCGTTTTTTCTTGCCATGTGCAATAATTATTGTAACTTTGCGTTATAATTAAGATTATTGTTGTCCGGTTAAAGTTGCGAGAGTTGTACTAACTTCTCCAAACACTGTCAGTTACAACACTTTGGTATAACCGGGGCTTGTTATAGAACAAAAAAAAGAAAATGATTTTTTTAGTTTATATGGCTCACGCCAAGAAAATGGAGGACTCTGTCCTCAAAATGATAATACACTATCTATGAGGTAATTCCATTTTGCTTGCAGAGCAAGCTATTTACTAAGCGAAGCATAAAAAACATAATAAAAATATTTTCTTTTTTTACCGGACAACAATGTTTTTGAAATAAAAATGCAACATTTTATTGCATTTTGTTACTTTTTATCGAATTATTTCACTACCTTTGCAGTGTGAATCTGCAATCTGCTAAAAAAAGGGAATATATTACTAACTCAAAATAACATCATTTATGAAGAAAATCTTTACTACACTCTCTGTTGCCGCATGTGCAGTTGCTGCTGTGGCGCAAACCGTTAGCCCCATCAACGAGGAAACTCAGCTCCTGGGCGAGTCTATGTCACCCAACCGCCAGTATGTTGTGGGAACCAACTATTCTACCTATGCACCCGCAATTTGGGTAGTGAACGAGAATCGTGTCGTTAACTTCCCCGAGGCCGAGGAAGGCCAGTTCCATGGCGTGAGCAACAATGGTCTCGCAGTGGGTTCAAAGGGCTATGCCGTAAAGGCAACCCTCGACGGCGTGTTGGTTGAACTCTATGCCGACAAGGGCGAGCTCATCGAGGAAGACTGGGGTTCTTACTACACCGGCGAGGCTGGTAGCGACGCTTGGGGCATTACCCCCGACGGCACTGTGATCGTGGGCGACTACTACGACAGCAGCTATCTCACTCACCCCTGCCTCTGGATTGGCGACGAGCGCATTGACCTCCCCATGCCCGATGCAAGCGCAGTACCCTTCGCATTTGACGGTGCTGGTGCACGCTTCATCAGCGACGACGCCAGCGTGGTTGTTGGATACCTCAACGACGACTTCGGCCTGTGGCCCGCTATGGTGTGGCGCAAAAACGCTGCTGGCGGCTACGACTGCGACCCCGTGTGTGTTGACTACTTTGAGACCGAGCCTGGTCAGGGCAAGCCCTTCATGACATTTGAGGCTCGCGGCGTCAGCGCCAACGGCGAGTGGATTTCACTCAACTGCAGCCCCGAGTATGACATGTGGAACTGGGAGCCTCCCACAGTGCAGTGTGGACGCATGAACCTCAAGACTAAGCAACTTGAAGTTTACGGCGACGGCAGCGAGGACTTCGCAATGTATGGCATTGCCAACGATGGCACAGCAGTAGGTTTCACCGAAACTGGCGCAATGTTTGGCCGTCAGGGCGCAATCTGGTTCCCCGGCTACGAGAAACCCCAGATGTTCAACGACCTCTTCCCCGACAACGAGTACTTCGAAACTCTCAAGGGCGACATGGCTGCTAACGCTCCCGGTTACATCACTGCCGACGCTCAATACATCCAGGGATTCGGCATGGCTAACAACGACAACATGGACATCTCGTCTTACATCGTTGAGACTCCCTCTCCTCTCACCGCTATCAACGACGTGAAAGTTGACACCGAGAAGAAGGTTCAGGGCGCTTACGACCTCACTGGTCGCCGCATCAACGAGAACAACCTCACCCGCGGCATCTACATCATCAACGGCAAGAAAGTCGTTAAGTAATTCCCATCGGGGCGACTCGTCTCGTTAAGTAAAGACGAAAAGTCATTGCATCAATATCACGCACCCTTGCGGTACAACCCCCGCAAGGGTGCGTCATTTTTCCCCACATCCAAAAACGAAGTACATAATGTTACTTAATTCAAGGTTTGCAAGTTGTAATTTACAGAGTCCCCGCCCGAATCTTAAATTATTTTCAGTTTATTTTCAGTGTATTTCAAGCGCAGCGCCACCACCTAAATACGACCAAAGAGAAAAGGCGCTTCGCTTGAAATCAACTAAAAATTAACAAAAAATTTATTCTTTGTCAACATCCGTAACTATTCAGCAATAGATTTTTTGCAGTATAGTTACAACATATTGCTCTGATTTAACTGAATAAGAAATTATTCTAATTATTTTAATTTCTTTCAGTTATTATTAAATCAGTGTTATCAGTGAGATCCGCGCGGGGAGTTCCTGCGGGTTCTGCGCGAGAATTACATCTTCCTGGGCATGATGTGGAAACGAAGTGTCGCCGGGCGCTCGCTGACGGCGCACGGCGACACGGTTGTCCTAGGGGTGATACCCTGTGTATGTGCTGATGTTTACTTCACAACGACCTTCTTGCCGCCGTGGATGTAGATGCCCGCGGGGAGGCCCTGGGTCGCATCCTGGGCGGTGACGTTGCGGCGAACCACCTGACCCTGCAGGTTATAGACGTTGGCGGGGCTGTCAGTTCCGTTGACAGCGACGTCGTTGATGCCCGTCTGCTCAGCTTTCTTTATGCCTTCCACGAGGTGGTCATAGGCATTCTTGATTGGGTCTAAGGGATCGTCGTCATAGATGTTGTTGTTCACATACTCTACTTCGCCCTGCTCGTCAAAGTATATGTACAGGCCTAAGCACACATTGATGAAATAACCCGAGCCAAGGTATGCCCGACCCACGCCGTAGTGGTTAGCCCATCCGTAGCAGCCTTTTTCGCCTATTCCGCCGTCACACAGTCCGATTCCCTCCACGAAGCTCATCAGGGGGATATCTTCACCCACGGTGCGCTCGTAGTCAATCCTCAGCTTAGAGTGCTCCTTGCCGCTGTTGTTCTCCTTTACCCAATTGAATTGAGCTTTGCCTTCTTCGGGAAAGCCGTTGGGCAGGTCGTGGTAGTAAATTTCCTTTCCGCTCTTGCCGGTATCGATGCCGTCGTCCTGCTTGTTACGGTACAGCGACCCGAAGAATGCCTCGGGCTCATCAAAGTCATAGATCTTGTATTCGCCGGTCTTCTCAAAATAAGGGCCGGGGAAAACCTTCACGATGCCATATTCCAGGTCGTCCACGTTGGGGCCGTCGGCCTGGATTGCATAGACCTTGCGTCCTTCTTCCCTGACGAGGTTCCTCACGTAGGTCACCAGCTCGCCCGTGCTCTTGCTGCGGTAGGTGGTGTACTGCTTCTTGTAGGTCACGCCGTTGACAACAGTGTCGCCCTTGAACTCCAGCAAATAAATTTGGGCAGGCGGATAGGGTGTAGTCAAACGATTTGCGGCATAGAACGCCTTTGTCCCCTCGCGCACGATGTTTCTCTCCTGCGCCTGCACGGCACCCACGCATGTGGCCGCTAGAACCACTGCTGATAATAATTTGATTGTTCTCATAATAAATTAATGTTTTAAAAGTTGAATACTATTGGTTTTTTCTCCATTTATATATAAAGTGGCAATATAAGTTCCTGCCGGCCATGAAGAAGCATCAATCATCCATTCTTCTGAATTAACGGGAATGTTGTAAATATATTGCACGTTGTTGCTCAGAACCGGCTGGCACACAATGCAGGTGTTCTCAGGAGCGGGCATACTCAGCGAAACGTTAAGTACGCTAGATACCGGGTTGGGATAAGCGTTGCATATCGTAGGCACGGGTATGAGGTTGACTGAAGAACTTCTTGTCTGTCCGTTGTTCCTGTTGGTCAGCACTGCTCGGTAATCTCCTGATGCCGATGCAGGCAACACGAGGCTTTCTCCGCTGCCGATGGCAAATTCGCTGTCAGGATTAAACCATTCAACTGACTCGTCTTCTTCTGGGTTGACTACAGACAGCACTCTCTGCTGGCCCTGCTCTTCTATGTTGATGATAGGCGGTAACACAGAGTGGCGAGTATCATCGTAGATCCTGACTTTTATGCCACCTACCAGCGAGTCGCAAGCCGAAAGCTTGATATCAAACGCTAACTCGTTGTATGCGTTCAGGTTGGCACTGAGGTGCACACAACGCAGTGTTAGATTCTCCATCTGGTGCGGCGCAAGCGGGATGTCATAGATGACTGACCCTGGAGATACCGAGAAGCTATGCGTGGAAGCGGATGCCGACACGTTATCTGCTCGTCCCCCGTTTCCTACCCATGACTGATACATGGCTTCGGGTAATTGCAGCGTTATTCTGTGTGTGATGAAGTTGGTACTCAGTGCGCTGTCTGTCTCAAACGACAGTGTATAGTTGACGGTCGAGTCGCTGTCGTTGATTATGCCTATGGGTATGTATTCGCTGAAATGAGTTTTCACAGCGTTGGTTAGTGCCATGCTGTTGTGTTTCAGCACATCGCCAATGTTGTTGAATTTTGTGCCTGTGGCATTAGTGCAGACTGAAGTGCTGCCTATGGGCGTGTTGATTATCTCCGCAAGAACACTTATGTCCACACCGTAGGGTTTGCTCTGGACATACGCTCGCAGATCGGCGGGCAAAAACCAGGGCGTGCAGAACCGCAGGCTGTCGCCGTCGGGAATATCGTATATTAAAGGGACGTCATCAATTATGCCTCCCAGCCTGGAGGTTTCTCCGTTCCACACGGGGTAAGATGCATTAAGCGCTGGCAAAGTCCAGTTTATACGCAGTTTCTTGCCCACCCCGCAATAGTCTTTGTAGCCTTTGTTCTTAAGTGACACGTAAACATACACGTTTTCGTCTCCGGGCATGATGCGCTCGGTCTCATTTCCGTAGTCGGGCTGGCGCCTTATCTGGATGTCCGACGAATACCAGGGGATTGAAGTGGTGTTGTTATACTCCTTGCCAGTGTCCAGGACATTGTCACGGATATAGAGTGCAGAGGTGTCGTTCCAGCAGCAGATAGAGACATCGTTCCCCAGGAAGCTCGGGTTAGAGTTATAGGTTGCTTGCTCCAGGTAATATATAGGGTCAAGATCTGTTGTGTTGATGCTGTCCCGGTCATAATGGTCGTAGTTGTCGCTGCGGGCATATTCAAAGGCTTCTTCTATCGAAATGCGGTGGTTGCCATCGGTGTCAACATCTAAGGCATTGTGGCAGTCTCTCTCGTTAAGCGCATTAGTGAGTTTGTGGAAGAACAAAGTGTACTTGTTGTCATCGAATGTCAACTGGTCTTCTCCACAGGATGCCATGACGACACGTCCGGGCTGTGACATAATCTCAGGGAAACGTCCTGAAT
>NZ_JAZLLZ010000097.1:0-3113 GCF_045598405.1 Sodaliphilus sp. | reverse complement strand
GTATCGCGTTTACCCTGCCCTGCCTTCGCTTGCGCTCAGTTAGGACAGGGTTATGTGCAGAACTGCGTTCTGCGTGTCGGCTTTCAGCCTCTCTTTGCCTTATGCTTTGTGCGAGAGAAAGATTTTCATAAGGTCTGGGCGGGGAAAAAATCTATTGTAGTATAGTTACAACAGACTGCTCTGATTTAACTGAATAAGAAATTATTCTAATTATTTTAATTTCTTTCAGTTATTATTAAATCAGTGTTATTTGGGTCTATGGTTGCTGAAATTGCTAGGGGGATGGTGTTAATTTTAGTGTAGTTGCCATGTGAATCTGCACTAAAACTTGCATGTTTTGTGAAAAATTACTACTTTTGGCAGATTAAATGTAAGCAAGTAGAATAAGCAAGTATAAACATAAAGCGATATGAGAAAAATAACTTTGTTAATAGCATCGTTGCTTGTTGCGATCAGCGCGATGGCAATTCCGGCTCACCGTGAGCCTGTCACTATTACCCAACCCGATGGCTCAAAGCTCACTATAAAGCTCATTGGTGACGAGTTTTACCATTTCAACACCACCCTCGACGGCTACACCATCGTCAAGGACGACGCTGGCGTGTATGTGTATGCCCAGCGCGACGGCGAGGGCATCAAGGCAACGGGCATCAAGGCGCACAACCTGGCCGAGCGCACAGCCGACGAGCAGTTGTTCCTGCAAGGTGCCGACAAGTATATCACCGATCGTGCTGCACATGCACAGGGCGAGGCTAAACGCGTGAAGCGCGACGGACCCGCGCAGCACTCTCCCGCTATCGACGTGAAGAAATTCCGCGGACTCGTCATTCTTATTAACCTCACTGACAAGAAGTTCGCAATGAAAGACCCCAAAGGGTTCTACAACGACATGCTTAACACCAAAGGGTTCACTGGCTATACCGACGACAGCGGCAAGTGGGTGAGCTGCACTGGCAGTATGCATGACTATTATTCGGAGAACAGCAATGGCATTTTCCAGCCCCAGTTTGACGTGGTAGGCCCCATTGACGTGAACTATTCATGTTATGATTTCAAAGGCACGAGTTACGCGTCGTCGATATTCATGAGTGCAGTGGCAAAGGCTGCGGCCCAGGGCGTGGACTTCTCCAAGTATGATGCCGATAACAATGGTTACATTGACATGATATTCTTCCAGGTTGCTGGCTTGTCATCAAGTTTTGGTGGTAACGATAGTCGCTTGTTGTGGCCTCACAAATCGTCGTTCTGGTCATCGTCGACCTATAGTGGCAAACGTCTTGGAACTTACGCTTGCTCAACCGAACTTTATGGATGGACAAGTTCGCCCAGCACCATCACTATTGAGGGCATAGGCACCATGTGCCATGAGTTTACTCATGTGATGGGCTTCCCCGACCTCTATGATACCGACTATGAGGGTAATGGCGGAGAGAGTCATCACCCCGGTGAATGGGACATTATGGCTGGCGGCGGCTCGTTCAACAGCGGGCGCACTCCGTGTGGCTTCTCCATTTTTGAACGCTATTTCATGGGATTCGCTAACCCCAAAGTCATCAGCGGGACAGGCCACTACGTCCTCAATCCCATTTCGAGCAACGAGGGTTACATTCTCAAGACACCGGTCTTGAAAGAATACTTCATCATCGACAACCGCCAGAAGACCCGCTGGGACTACTACTTGCCCGGACACGGCATGATCATTGCGCGTGTTGACTCGACGGCAACATCGCCATGGTCTAACAACAGGGTCAATGCTTATCCCTCGCACAACTACTATGAACTATTGCGTGCTGGCAACTCATCAAGCGGTGCATCGCCCAGCGACCCGTTCCCTGGCAGCAAATCAGTTGTGATGGTGAGCAGCAGCACCACCCCCAGCCTCAAAACTTGGACTGGACTGGACAACCCATACATGCTTAACAAGATTACCGAGAATGGCGGTGTCATTGAGTTTGACGTTGACTTGTTGGGGAACTTGACGAGCCTGGTCGAGGACTTCGAGGGTATGCCGTTGTCAACCGGCACTACATCGGTCGATGTGCCAGGAAAGTTTGCGACCTGGACGCTAGGCAAGGACAAGGTCGTTGCTCCCGGTGTTGATTATTGCGAGGATGGAGTTCAGGCATTGGCCACCTTTGGCAGTGGTGTCGCAACGATGACAAGCGATGTCTATTGCGACGAGATTTATCGCATTGAGGCCAGTGTTAAAAACCCCACGACATCTGATTCTAAATTCCGATTGAGCGCGTCGGTCGATGGCGGCAAGACGTGGGTGGCATTGACCCCCGACCAGTCGGCAATTATAGGCCAAACCACCAAGCTTGCGTGGACGATGTCTTATAAATGCCCGGTTCGTTTCAGATTCAACACCACAACGGGCAGCAAGACAAACGCATGCTATCTGGATAATCTCCAGATCTTCTACGACGGCGAGCAACACGAAATCAAGCCATTTGTAAAGGGTGACGCTAATGGCGACGGCGTGGTAGATGTTATTGACGCTAACATTGTTATCAACATCACGCTGGGCAAGGAAAGCGCAGACAAATACAATGGTCGCGCCGACGTGAACGGCGATGGCGTGGTGGATATCGCCGACGCTAATGCGATCATCAACATCGTGCTGGGCAAGGTTTGATACTAGGCTCTGTGGCGTTACCGGCCAGAGACCAGAGCAACCGCATCAAAAATATTGCAGCAACATTTGTCTCGTCAGGTTTTGTCCTGACTGACATGTGTTGCTGCATTGTCTTTGCAGATAACACTGATTTAATGTAACTAAACAGCAATGGAACTCCCCGCGCGGATCTCACTGATCTCACTGATTTTTTCATTGAAATTATATATTGTGGTTTTTTTAGCCCCCAGGGAGGCCGTATCTTTGGTTAACCGCTGGTCGCAGACCTCCGGGCTGCCGGTGGGGGGGGTGAAGTGTAACAAACTCGCGGTTGAAGACCGCTACCTCGAAACGTGCAAGGTTGCGGTCTTCAACGGGGGTACAGTGTATCGCGTTTACCCTGCCCTGCCTTCGCTTGCGCTCAGTTAGGACAGGGTTATGTGCAGAACTGCGTTCTGCGTGTCGGCTTTCAGCCTCTCATTACAAAATCATGTGT
>NZ_JAZLLZ010000096.1:0-19344 GCF_045598405.1 Sodaliphilus sp. | reverse complement strand
GGATCTTATGAAAATCTTTCTCTCGCATAAAGCATAAGGCAAAGAGAGGCTGAAAGCCGACACGCAGAACGCAGTTCTGCACATAACCCTGTCCTAACTGAGCGCAAGCGAAGGCAGGGCAGGGTAAACGCGATACACTATGCTGCGGTTGAAGACCGCAACCTTGCACGTTTCGACGGTCTTCAACCGCGATTTTGTCACACTTCACACCCCCCACCGGCAGCCCGCAGGGCTGCGACCCGCGGTTAACCATAGTTACGACCTCCCTGAGGTCTAGAAAATCCACAATATATATATTCAATGAAAAAATCAGTGAGTTCAGTGAGATCCGCGCGGGGAGTTCCATTGCTGAATAGTTACGTTTACTTCTAATTTCAAACAATTCCTTCAAAAGAAGAAAAGGGTCTATTTCTTAAATCGAATTTGCAGATTGAGTCTAATGTAAACACATCCGTCGTCACCCCTAAACAGCGAGCCAAAATTGTGTCTGGTCCTACTACCGCGTTCAAAGCGAGTGTTATGATAAAGGTAATCCTCCACATCGTTTCGGTTATAGAAATGATAGCAAACAATTTCGCCATCTCTACGAACGACAAGATACCCACCATTGGCATCGTATCTACCTTTCCACTCTTTGGATGGTGTCATACCAAGTGCTGCATCAAGAAGCAAAACCTTCATTTTGTGTTCGTAAAAAGCAACAACGTCGTTGCCTGTAAACCCAAACGGATTCTTCACCGCAACCATCTCAACCGCATCCTTAATTGTTGATGTTGCATTTGGCAAACTGTCAACAACAAGACACTCAGCAATGAACTTTGGCATGCAACAGTCAAGGAACAAAAGGTTGTTTTTGAAAGTTTGATGCTCTACATTACTATAAGTCATCCGTCCACCACGCTCAACTATTTCCTTCATGCGAGGTAAGTGGTCTTTAATTGCATTGATAGCCTTAATATCATCATCGGTAAATTCAACTCCCTCAATCTTGTAAAGAATGTTAGTAGGTAACCCCGCATTTAGCAATGTTGATGCACTGCCTAGCTGAGATTTGATGCTAAATCCAAGGTTGGGTGTCATATTTGTGCGAAGGTCATGGATAATAATATGAATGTCGGCCTTGTCTTTTGAAGGGGCTTTAAGCAACGAACACCCTATTTCATTCATAAACGCTTCGGATGCAGGAATTTCAAAAGTTCGAGAACCACCATTTTTAATCTCTGCAAGCAAGTATTCTGATTCCTGCAGGAAACGATTCATTGATATTCTTGCATACACCTTACCATCTTCGTCAACCACTACAATGTGTTGGTCTGCATTTGGTCGATACTCATATCGTTTACTCTCTTCCCTTATAATATTGAGAATAGCGTAATATAGTTCTGCAGAATTTATATCAATTTGCTTTTTTGAAATCTTCATACTTTTGTTCTATAAAATCCCGATTTGGCTTGAACTTTTTAGGCAATGTTATATAAATATTATTAAATGGGCTAAAGAAAGAGTATGTCTTTTCTTTTTCTTCACCACGCAATCCATCATACATACAATCAGAAATTTCAACCTTAAAGTCCGGCGAAATCCCTATAAGTTTATTATCATATGCCCTATGAAACAAAACGTTCATAGCCAAACCGTTGCAAGGATTCAATCTACTTTTTTCATCGGATTTCCAATCAATGATATGACATGCTTCAATTAACTCAGGACGAGCAATTCTTGTTATACAACAAGTACCGTTATAAGCAGAGAGAACCATATTGCGAAATAAGTATTGGTTAGCACGTTGCTTTAGTACAACTTCTCGCTCTCTACCTATAGGAATATACGAAATTTGAGGTTGATCTTTTTGTGTTTTTATTTGGAACTCTTTAATCAGTTCCAATGCTTGTAACTCAAGCTCTTGCCAGTTTCCATTAAATTCATTCCATATTTCCTCATCAAGATGACTTGTATGCCCTAACCCAGAAGCGATAAGGTTTGTGTCAAACTTCCCAAAATTCCCAATCTTTGCTTTCAAGGAGTTTGCGTTAGGACGACCTATCAATTCAGCCATCTTCCTGATTTGAGGATTTGAATTGTTTACCTTATTAAAAGGAATCATACAATACAAGTATAATGCCACTATTTCCTGTTCTCTTGTCCATTCCATAAAATCTCTTGTTTTATTTTACCTCAATGCCGATTGATCGAAAAACGAAAAGTTGACTTTGCGGTCTGCCACCAAATGGTGGAAGAAAAACGCAACATCGTCTACGCTATTGATGTGTTGAAGTGGTAGTGTATTCATAATCTCGTATTGTACAATGTTCATTTCTCACCCAGATACACAAAGTATACCTCGGCATAATACGCAAAGGTACAATAAATTTATGTAATGTAGGGTGTTTCGGTAGTAATTTTTTTAAAAATTTGGTAACGCAGAAAATTGATTACAAAGGTAAATCACACTTGCTCGCAAAAACGAGCACATCTAAGTTAAAGAATGTTTACACCTAATTTTCATTGCGATATTATTTGGACTTATGTATATCTCTGCTTTTGTGTTTTGTCCTTTCCTTCATGTGAAAAAAATCGTCCCCTTCCTGTCGGGAAGAGGACGATGTGTATAGGGTTACAGGTCTGTGCTTATTTTTGCATCAGCATGATGTTGATGACGGCGCTCATGTCGTCCACATCTACACTGCCGTCGCCGTTCACGTCGGCACGACCTTCAAAGCGTTCGGCGTCAAGCAATTCAAGCATGATGTTGATGATGGCGCTCATGTCGTCCACGTCAACCTTGCCGTCGCCGTTCACGTCGCCCTTGATAGCAGGACCAAACTTCACGGTCTTCTCCTCGCCGATACCCCACGGAGTGACGATCGACACACCGTAAGTGGTAACCTTTGAAGGCATTTCCATGAATGTGCCCAGGAGGGTTGAGCCTTCTTCCATGGCCATTGCCAGGAGTTTGCCGTCAACCACCTTCTCTACCTCACCGTCAACGGTGATCTGGTAACCTGTGATGTCGATGCCCAGTGACTTGCCAGCCTCAAATGAGAGGTCGTCAACCTTGAAGCCCATCTTGTCGGTAGATACCACCTGGATAGCGAAGTAGCGAGCGCCCTGGGGCACTGTGAACTCGCGTTTAGTCCAGTTCCAAGCCTCACGCTCGGTGAGAACTGCATTGTTGATCTGGATGAAGTCGCCCTTATCGGTGCCTGTGGTTGAGTAGAGCACGTTGAACTCCTCGTTGCCCCAGTTACCAGTGAGCGCACTGGTATAGAATGTGATGGTCTGCTCGTTGCCCGAGAGTTCGGGAGTGATGAGCCATGTATCCATCTTCTTGCTGCCGTCGAATGCCACGAGGCACTGCTTGCCGCTGCGGGGAGCGTAAGCACCCGATGCGCCGAAGCCAGCCTTCTTGTTGTCAAACACGAGCCAACCGATGGGTTCGCCTGCGTGAGCATAGTTGCCGCTGCCGCACTTCTCGGTGGGCTGGGGATTGAAGTAGATGGTGTAGCCCTGCTCGGTGAGCACTTCATCGCCCACGGTGAATGCATCGTAAGACTCAAAGTCTTCTTCCACAGCCTCGGGCACTGTCTCGGGAATTGACCATGTGAGACCCACCTTGCCATCAACAGCGTTAGCCTCGAGGTTCTCCACTACGGGAAGTTCGGGACGCACGAGGGTGAGCTGCACGTTCTCGGTGTTGTTAGTGGTGTTGGGGTCGCCCTGGCAGTTAACAGCAGCCACGAGGTCAACAGTCTCGTCCTCTTCGGGACCAACGCAAGTGTAAACCAGGTTGTAGGTCACCGATGACAGGGGATCGAGGTCTTCGCACTGAACTGCGTAAGCAATGCTGTCGCCCTTGCTGAGAACCACGCTGTAATCGGCAGCAGACTTGACGGTTGAACCATAGTTGGTCACCTTAACCTTGATTGTGTTGCTGCTGTTGAAATTGAGCTTGCCGTTGTTGCTCACCTCGAGCACCTCAAGTGCGAGGTCGTTCTGCACGGCGTCCATCACGCGGATGTTGCGTATCATCTGGAAGTCACGCTTAGCCACACCTTGTGGAGCGCCTTGAGCGTGGAACTGAATGCTGATCCACTCGGCACCAGCAAACTGCGACAGGTCAACCACGCGGGTTACCCACTGCGATGCAGGAGTAGCGTTGCGGTTGAATGTGGCAACATCAACAAATTGCTCGATATTGCCTGCGCCCACCTGAACGGTGAGGTCGTCATAGAGAGGCTCAAGACCCAGCCACTGGTCAAATACCAGGGTGGTGTGGGCAGCGCCGCCTATATTAATCTTACCGGTGTTTACAACACCCTCGCCTGTGGGATAGTTGCACTTGATGTAGAGCACGCCGTCTCCGTCCTGAACGCCAAACTGCCAGCCATCGGTTGTGGTGCCCACTGCATTCTCTGTGACAAACCACTCATAGATGCCTGCTTCAAGGTCATCAACGATGGGCATGTCGTAGCCACGGCCGTAGAAGCACTTGTTGGTCTCGACGCGCTTGCCGCTGACGAGGTCGTTCTCGATGTCAACAGCCTCAACCCACACATTGAGCATGGCGAGGTCCATCTCATCGACGTTCTCCATGAGAACAACCGAGAGGTCGCCAGGATTACTGGTGATAAACTTAATCTGCTCGCCAGTCTCCTCGTCGAGGATATAGATGTTGTGGCTCACTCGGGCGGGGTCAACGTAACCGTTGATACCGTCGGTCATGGGAGTGTCCCACAAAGCCACGAGGTTGTGGTCGATAACGCGGAGCTTGCAGCCCTGTGCCACGCGGGGAGTGCCGTAGCCCACATAGACCTGTGCCTGAATGGTGTCGCTGGGAACGCCCTGTGCGCTCACTGCAATCACGCCGTAGGTGTTGAAGCCGTTGGGGACGTCAACATCGGTGAAGCTCACTTCCTCGCCGGGCTCGCAGTCGTCGATAGTCTGCACGAGCTCGCCGCCGCGGAACACTTTCACCTTCATTGTGCCAAGGGCAGCACCGCTCACGGTAGTGGTGGGAGTGGTGAACTCAACGTCACACTCGTGGATGCCTTCAACAGCAGGATAGAGCTTGAGGTTCTCGCACTTAGCGGGACCATCGAGGGCGGCGCCCTCTTCAATAACAATGTCGTCGATGTAGAGCTCATACTGGTCGGCAGGCGAAATAGCATGGAAGCCGATGCAGTAGTTGCCGTCCTCAGGTACAACAAACGACACATCATAAACGGCGTAACTTGTGTTCTTGTAAACAGTAGCCTCGCTCACTGTAATAGTCATATCCTCAACCTTGGCACCCTTACCAGCCTTGATTTCCATGGTCTCGGGGAAGTTGAGAGCAGCAACGCGAGCCACATACCTCATGCGCACGCTGTTGCTTGCCTTAACCTTGACGGGAGGAGTAATTACCCAGTCATCTTTGGGCTTGCTGGCATCGGCAGTGTTCTCGGTGATAGTAAACACATTGTAGTTACCGCGGTTCTCATAGAACCAAGTGACACCATCGTTGTTTGCATCGATGATGGTAAACTGATCCACGTCAACGTCAGACTCGATGGGGAAGGTGTGAGGCAGGGCGTAGGCATCGCCAAATGCCACCTTATTGCTCTCGGTAGCCCTTGAAGTCTTGCCACCAGCCACTGCAACCACTGCATACTGATACATCATGATGCCTACGGGCTGGATGCCTGTCACAGTGTAAGTGGTGCCGGTAACACCAGTAGCAACAACGGCGTTGTTCACCTTGTCGATGATATTGTAAGTCACACCTGTGATGGCATTGCCACCCTCATCGGTGGTAACAGCGTCCCATGTGAGCACGGCATTGTTACCCTCGCGGGTGAGTGTCACACTTGCAGGTGCAGCAGGAACAGTCTTGTCCTCGGTGAGGTCAATGGGCATGTACATACCTGCCACGATAAAGTTAGACTGATAGGTCTGCACATCATAGGTGGTGAGGTTCACTGTCACCATATATGGGTAGAGATACTCGCCATTGAGGATATCAAATGCCCAGTAAATGGTGTTGGTTTCCTTGTCAATGCACATGCCGCCGTTGCTGTACTCGCAAGCGGGAGTTGCGCCTATGTTGCCCAGCGTAGAAACATTGCGAAACTGCTTGTCGGTCCTGTAGATTGTACCATCGGCAGCGATAAACCACACATTGCCCGAGGCATCAAAGTCACACCCGATGATACCATACTGGCTCACGTCGGCGATAACGGTCTTTACATGTGTATTCATGTCGAAGGTTGCCCACTCGAGCGCGGTGGCGTCGTCATTGAAGAACGCGCCATACACTAGCTTGCTCTGCTCGTCGTAACATGCCGAGTAGAAGATGTTGCCAATACCCTCGGTGCCACTAGTCATCAAGCACTCCCCAGTGGTCATGTCAAAGATGTGGGCAAAACCATACCAGCTACAAACATATAACTTACCATCGCCCACAACCGATGCCGTTGCATTGGTAAAAGGCGACAAGCCCTGTGCCTTGGAATTGGTGAAGATTTTCTTGCCCAGCGTGAACTGGTTCTCAGTCTTGAAACTATAGATACCTGGATCGGCTATATCATCGTAGCCGATGGTGAATGCAGCCCACAAGTCATCTCCGTCGGCCTTCAGACCCGGAAACTTGGCCGAAGCACGCAATTGGTCGGGCGTGAATGAGGGAAGCAACTTGCCCATAGAGGGACTCGGCTTTCGCACCAGCTTGCCCGTTTGCACAGTATTCACCTTGTAAACAGGAGCCTTACTGTTGCGAGGCAAGCCCACAGCCATTGCCGTAACAGCTATTAGAGTAGCCATTACAGTGCATAGGAATTTTCTCATTGTGTAAGTAATTTTGATGTTATTAAATTTATTATTAAGTATATTTCGGTACAAAGGTAGTGATTTTTAACCAATTCTCACGCCTAAACCGCCAAAAACACAGAATTTTTTATTACAATAACATCAAATTGCAGAAAATGCAAGCCAATGTCAGCCTTCTCCTTGCTTGCCAGTTAGAACACAAACGTGCGTAGCAAGAAGTAGCAGAACATGCCAGCAAGGTAGCCCACGAGGGCATAGAGCGACATGTGCTTCATGTAGTTTCCGAAGCCTATCTTTGCCATACCCATCACCACAACGCCTGCTGCCGAGCCCACGATGAGCAGCGAGCCGCCCACGCCGGCACAGTAAGCCAGCAACTGCCAGAACACTCCGTCAACAGCCATGTCGCCAGTGGGTGTGGGGGGATACATACCCATGCAACCTGCCACTAGAGGCACGTTATCCACAATACTCGAAATAGCACCTATGAGACCTGTGATAACATAGTGGTTGCCTCCCGACACGCCATCGAGCCACTGACCTAGCAACGTGAGGACGCCTATCTCTTCAAGGCAACCCACTGCCATGAGAATGCCCAGGAAGAACATGATAGTACTCATGTCGATGCGACCCAGCAAGCGGCTCACGCGGTTGCGTATGTTCTCACGCATCTTCAGGCGAGCAGTACCATAGAACAGCTCGGTGATGAGCCACAGTGCTCCCAGCACGAGCAAGATACCCATGAACGGAGGCAGGTCGGTAAGACTATGGAATATAGGCACAAAGATGAGACCGCCCACGCCCATGAAAAACACCGTGCGGCGCTGGTGGGCATTGAGTTCGTCAATCACGTCCTCGGCAGTAACCTCGGGCTCATCAAGTTCGCCCTTGAGCGAGAAGTGCAGCATGAGCACTGGCACCAGCATTGCCACAAGCGATGGCAGGAAGAGCTCCTTGATAACACCACCGGCAGTGATAACTCCCTGGTTCCAAAGCATAATAGTAGTAACGTCGCCTATGGGAGAGAATGCCCCGCCAGCATTAGCGGCAACGATGATCGCACACGCAATCTTCACTAGGTCCTTGCGGTCCTGCACCAGCTTGCGCAGCAGCATCACCATCACGATGCTCGTGGTGAGGTTATCAAGAATCGCACTCAAAAAGAACGTGAGGAACGCCACGCGCCACAGCAGCGAACGCTTGCTGCGCGTGCGCATCATGTTGCGCACAAAGTTGAAGCCGCCGTTGCGGTCCACAACTTCCACCACTGCCATAGCACCCATCAGGAAGAACAGTGTTGTCGCTGTCTCGCCCAGGTGATGCACAATGCGGCCATTGGCCACACTACAAGGATCGGTACCCTCAAAGTACAACCCGGGATTTACCATAAACACGGTCCATGTTAACACAAACATCAACAACGCTACGGCTGCCTTGTTGACACGCGTTATGCCCTCTAAGGCTATCAATGTGTAGCCTAGCAGGAATACGATTACTATTAGAATAGTTAGCGTTGACATAAAAAATTTAGTCCAAATATAGGTATTATTGGGTCAAATCTCTAAAATCTGTGCAAAGTTACTTATTTTTATTTGATATATACCTATACTCCCTTAATATTTTTTTGCAATTTTGAAACATTACTGCAACTATACAGCAATAACCTTTTTTGAGACTCCCGCGCGGATCTCACTGATTACACTGATTAATTAATAATTAAAATCTCTTATTCAGTTAAATCAGAGCAATCTGTTGTTATTTTTTTTCGTGAGATCTGTGAGATCCGCGCGGGGATATTGCCCGAAACACTATTGGCGTATAGTTACAACATTACCGTAGCTATGAGCCAATAACACGTCAGAACTGGAAGTAGATGAAGGCTTGGAGATCGGCGGTGACAAACTGGTAAACGACGAACACCGTGGCGACGCACAGCAGCACGATCACAGCGATGGGCAGGCGGGCAAACACGATGCGGTAGCGGCGCTTCCATCGGTCGGGGAGCCAGTGGACAATCATGCCCAGCACGATGAGTAGGAACACATTGTGATAAGCCATAATAATGTCGGGGATCACCGACATGCTCCATGCCGAGCCTATCTGATGCACCATGTTCTTGGCAGTGTTCCAAGCCACCTCGTTGGCTGTGGCGGGATCGAGGTTGGAACCGCTGCGGAAGAACAGTCGGGTGAACGTGATGAACACAAAGGTCTGCGCCACCGCCCACGCATTGGCGATCCACTTATACTCACGCTCGCCACCCGCGAGGTGGTAGATGTAGCGAACCAGCGACCCCAGCGCAATGCATGCCACCCACACAAACAGCAGGTTGAACACAGGCTCATGGGTGAAGCTCACCAGCGCCACAAGAAGGGCTACGGTCACGGTGAGCCATATCATGCGGGCAGTCCAGTGCATGTCGCGCCAGAACTGATAGACGATCATTCCCACGCCGTTCAATCCGCCCCATATCATGAAGTTCCACGACGCACCGTGCCACAATCCGCCCAGCAGCATGGTGATGAAGCGGTTGAGGTTGGCGATGATGTTCTTGCGTTTCTCGGGATAGAGCCTAGCTGTGGCCACGACGGCAAGCGCCACACCCAGGATGGCACCCGAAGCCCACCAGCTGCTGGTGAGGATGAGGGCCACAAGCGAAATGAGCGCAATCCAGAAGTAGGTGCCGAAGGTGGCGTTGCGGTTACCGCCCAGCGGAATGTAGAGATAGGTCTGCAACCACATGCTCAACGAGATGTGCCAGCGTTTCCAGAAATTGCCAGCATTGTGGGCCTTATAGGGCGAGTTGAAGTTCTTGGGCAGGTAGAAGCCCATGAGCATGGCTATGCCTATGGCTATGTCGGTGTAACCGCTGAAATCGGCATACACCTGCAAGCTGTACCCTATCAACGCCATGAAGTTTTCAAAACCCGTGAACAACATGGGGTTGTCAAACACGCGGTCGATAAAGTTGACGGCAATGTAGTCGCTCAACACTATTTTCTTGACAAGGCCGTTGAGTATCCAGAACACAGCCACGCCAAACTGCATGCGCGACAAGTGGAACGGCTTGTAGAGCTGCGGTATGAACTCGCTTGCCCTCACGATGGGACCTGCCACCAGCTGCGGGAAGAAGCTCACGTAGAAACCGAAGTCAAGGATATTGGTCACAGGCTTGATGCGCTCCTTATATACATCGACCGTGTAACTGATGATCTGGAACGTGAAGAACGAAATGCCCACGGGCAGCACTATCTGATCCACGCTGAAATGCCCTTGCCCGGCAAAGAGGTTTCCCACCTCGGCAAAGTAGTCGTGCACGGCAAGATGGGTTCCAAGCATGTTGTTGACCATGTCGATGAAGAAATAGGCATACTTGAAGTAGCACAGCAAGAACAGGTCTATCGTCACGCTAGCCACCAGCCAAGCCTTGCGCCTCAACGGGTCGTCGCTGCCGGCAATGCGACGGGCTATCAAGTAGTCGCTGCACGTGACAAACATGAGGATGAGCACAAAGAGACCGCTTGTCTTGTAATAGAAAAACAGACTCACGAAGAACAGGAACGCGTTGCGCATGTGGGTGCGGCGCGCTATGGGCGCAAACACCGCATAGACGATGGCAAAGAACGCCCAGAAGTAGAACTGCGTGAACAGCAACGGGCTGCTCTCGCTGAACTCAAACACATGCTTGAAGAATGTCGCTATTGATGACAAGAACTCGCTCATGCTGATAGGGTTATTCGTTGTCGGCAAAGTCGCTCATGAGGGCGTCAAAGATAAGGTCGGCAAGCAGTTCATACCCCTGGCGGGTGAAGTGGATGCGATCCTTGGCCATGAGCCCCGTGTCGCGCCACTTGGTGGAGCTGCCCAGCCCGCCCATCACACCGAAGCAGTCCCACACGCAACCGTCATACTTGCGGGCGAGATCCACAAAGGCATCACGCACCCGCACGGCGTTAGCGTTGGGCATACCCTTGAAATAGGTATCGTTATTAGTGATGAAAAGCAGCATCGCGTCAGGATTGGCCTTGCGAACCTTGTCGATGATGCGGCAGTAGCGCGATTTGAATTTCTCCGGGTCAAACTGGCTCGACGCCATGGCGGCATCATTGATGCCTATGCCGAAGACCACTAGGTCGGGCGAGATGAGGCGCAAGTCCTGGTCGAGGCGGTCGCAACGCAACCACGACGGCGTGGATGCACCATTGATGCCGCTGGAATAATAATTAATCGTTCCACCTGCTGTGTTCACAGGCTCTATGCCACGCAGCACGAAGCGCGCCCCTGTGGGATTGTTGATGGTGAGTGTGCCACCAGTGAGCAGGGGCAGCCCCTCCACGCTGTACACGCCATTAGACGAAGGTTCAAGCGTCCACTCGCGGCTGCCATCGCTCAGCACTACAGTGAGCGAGTCGGCAGGAGCGTCACACTCGGCAAGCACTCGCATGGCGTCATATTTCCACTGCACGCTGCCCTTGGTGTTGAGGTTGAGGGTCACAGTGGCGCGGCGGTCGGTGGTCGATGCCGAGATGCCCGTGAGTCCCAGCGGCAATGTGGGGTCGGCCGCGATGTTGCGCGACACGTTCCAGTTGCCGGTGTAGGACATACGGTGGTCGCTGCCATAGTTGGTCTTGGCCATAGAGAACGGGAACAGCATGCCGCGTGTGCCAGGAGTTCCTGCCAGCGCGGTGAAATTGCAGCGCAAGCGGTGCGACAGGATGTCGGCCTGCACGTGCGAACCGCCCACATGCCAAATGCTGACATGCCCCTTGCGGGTGCGCAGCAGCGCCTCGAGCTTGTTTTCAAACGCATTGATGGGCTTGAAACCGCCAGGGAAGATAAGGGCATTATTCTCAATGGCGACGCATGCCGTCACCGCCGAGTCGCGCTCGACATATCGCGGAGCACCCTTGGCCAGCGAAGCGCGCGTGGCACCACGGGCCGGCACCACGGCAAGCAGCACGGCTATAACGGTTAATATGTGGGATATTGTCTTGTTCATTGTTTCTTGTTGTGGCGGAAGGTGTAGTAGTCATAGTAGAGCATAAACGAGTTGTTGAACAACTCTGTCATGCGCTGGGCACCCTCGGTTGAAAAATGTATATAGTCGCTGCCAGCCCACCCGTTTTTATTCCAGCTCACCATGCTGTCTTGTCCGCCCATCACGGCAAACATGTCCCAGTAGGCCACGCCTGCCTCCAGGCACATGGCTTTGAGCGCATCGACATACATGGGCAGGTTGGTATAGGTGTGCAGCGCGCCGCCTCGGCGAGTCGCCATGTCGCTGGGACCGATAAAAAGGATGCGGCTGCCAGGAGCGACTTCCTGGAAATATTCTATCTGGCTGCGCAGCTGTTCGAGCACAACCGGCAGGTTCTTCTTGTTGATGAGAGGCGTCACGTTGCCGCCAAACTGCAATATGACAAGGGGCACGTTCTCCTTGGCGAAGAAGTCCTTGACCTCTTCCTTGGCAATCAGCGTGAAGATGTTACCCGTGCATCCTCGCATGGGCACATTATCGACGGCGACGCCCGTTCTGGAATCGAGCAAGATGCCATACAAGTGGGCGCTGCCCGAGATGCTCACTTTCGCACTGCTCGTGGAGTCGATATCTACCGACGTGACCGTCAAGCTTTTGTTGGGACCGACTTGGGCTGTTGCATCGCCGCATTTCACAGCGAGCGTGCCGCCATTGCTTCCGGTGAGCACTTTCACCCGGTCAAACCCATGCACGTGCTGGTACCTGGGCGCATCCACACAGCGCACCGTGACGGTGACTGTGCCGCCAGTGAGATAAGCCGTGGTAGCATACGGCCCGCCCTTGCTGTCGCGAGGCTTGGTCTCGTCGAAGAAGCTGTATTGGAAGCCCTGGTACAACCGTGGCACGCAAGATGCCGAGAGGGTGTTGTTGCCTGCAATGGGGACAATGGGAATCCACCCCTTGCCATGCCCGCCAAACTTGCTCTGAAGCATCTCGCGCAGGTCACACGACATGCGGTCAAGCTCAATCTGCGAGTCGCCATAGTGAATGATGCGCATGTGTTTCTTGCTAGCGTTGTCGAGGGCGGCAAACACGGTGTCGAGATAGGTCATGTCATCGTTAGGGAACCATATCTTGGTCTCCGACCGGTTGAGTTTAGTGATGTAGGCAGAGTCGTCCTTGGCATACTTGAGAGCCATCTGCTCCTGTGCCAGACGCGCCATCTGCTCCTCTGGGTCAATGAAATCGGTAGAGTCGCCTTGCAGCACCTCTATCAACCCCGGGAAACGCAGCTGCGCGAACCCCAGGTCGATGCCATCGCCAGGAAACACCGCACACAACAACGCGAGGGCGGCTACTACACTGAATATCAACAGACTGATATGTTTTGCTCTCATTGTTTACTCTACTTCAACTCGCAAAGTTAGCAATTTTTTGTTAAAACTCTAGGTTTTAACCACACAAAGTATCGACTTCCTGCTACCATGTGGGCCAATGTAGCCAATGTGGTCACTGTCCTCTTGCGATTTTTTTTGTTTATATCACCACATTTTTTGCTTTGCGGTTTCCATACCTCGCGAAAAATGATTAACTTTGTATCCCGTATTAAAAACTAATTAAGCATTATGAAATACGGGTTCGACAACGAGAAGTATCTCAAAATTCAATCAGAGCACATTAAGGATCGCATCGCCCAGTTCGGTGACAAACTGTACTTGGAATTTGGCGGTAAGTTATTTGACGACCATCATGCCAGTCGCGTGTTGCCGGGATTCCAGCCCGACAGCAAGCTGCGCATGCTCATGCAACTCAAAGACGACGCCGAGATCGTGATGGTGATCAGTGCCGAGGACATCGACCGCAACAAGGTGCGCGGCGACCTGGGCATCACCTACGACAAGGACGTGCTGCGCCTGCGCAAGGAGTTCATGCAGCGCGGCCTCTATGTGAGCAGTGTGGTCATCACCCACTTCAACGGCCAAGCCAGCGCCATCGCCTATCGCGAGCGGCTGGAACGCATAGGCGGCATCAATGTGTATTACCACTACCTCATCGAGGGATACCCCCACAACGTGGACCTTATCGACAGCGACGACGGCTTCGGCAAGAACGACTATGTGGAGACAACCCGCCCGCTCGTTGTCATCACAGCCCCCGGCCCTGGCAGCGGCAAGATGGCCGTGTGCCTGTCACAGCTCTACAATGAGAACAAGCGCGGCGTGAAAGCCGGATATGCCAAGTTTGAGACGTTCCCCATCTGGAGCATTCCGTTGAAGCACCCCGTGAACGTGGCCTATGAGGCTGCCACCGCCGACCTCAACGACGTGAACATGATCGACCCGTTCCACCTCGAGGCCTACGGCGAAACCACTGTGAACTACAACCGCGACATCGAGATTTTCCCCGTGCTCAACGCCATCTTCGAGGGCATCTACGGAGAGAGCCCTTACAACTCTCCCACCGACATGGGCGTGAACATGGCAGGGTTCTGCATCAGCGACGACGACGTGTGCTGCGAGGCAAGCAAGCAGGAAATCATACGCCGCTACTATGCAGCGCTGTGCTCGATGGCCGACGGCAAGAACAACGACGAGGAGGTGAAGAAAATCGCGCTGCTCATGCGCAAGATGAAACTCACCACAGTTTACCGCAAACCCACCGTGGCTGCCAAGGAACGTCAGGAACTCGAGGAAGCGCCATGTGCAGCCATCGAGCTGGCCGACGGCACCATCATCACCTCGGGCACCACAGCCCTCATGGGACCTAGCGCGGCTCTCATCCTCAATGCTACCAAGCATCTTGCTGGCATCGACCACGACGTGAAACTAATCCCGCAGAACATGATCGAGCCCATCCAGCGCATGAAGACTTCCTTCCTGCACGGCAACAATCCGCGACTGCACACCGACGAGGTGCTCATCGCCCTCGCCGTAGTGAGCCAGCACGACGAGAACTGCCGCAAGTGCCTAGACTGCCTGCCTCTGCTCGACGGATGCCAGGTGCATGCCACCGCAATGCTAGGCGAGGTGGACCGCAAGATATTCAAGAAACTGGGATGCGGGCTCTCGTTTGACCCGGTCAAGAAACAGTAACATGCATTGTCACATATAGCAAACGAGGGTGTGTCAAAATGCGCTTTGTAAGAGTACTGTATTTTGACACACCCTCTGTTTCTTATATTCCTAGCGTACACCCTATTACTACATGCCCAGCAGGAAATCGTGCATGATAGCGCGGTACCATGGCGAGCGGGTGCTGTCATCGTTGAGCATGGTGTGGTTGTGCTCACGGGCGGCGCCGTTGAGCGACTTCTTCATCACGAGCACTATGCGCTTCACGGGTGCTTGCGGCAGGGTCTTGACAAAGTGAATGTCTTCAAGACTAAATCCCACCAGCTGGCACTCGCCCTTGAATTTGCGCAACACCTCGGGCGGGATACACACCGAGAACACACCTCCGGGCGCAAGCATCTCGCTAGCCCCCGACGCAAGCACGTCAAACGGCAGGCTCGACGAGTGGCGGGCGCGTGTGCGGCTGTCGTCGGGACATTCAAGGCTCATGTCGAAATAAGGCGGGTTGCACACCACGGCGTCAAACTGCCCCACTCTGCCCTCGGCACGGCACTGTGCCACATAATCTTGAAACGACATGTGGTGCAAAGTGACGCGTTCGCCCATGGGTGACGCGGCAAAGTTGGCGGCAGCATCTATCACAGCGTTGTCATCGATCTCGACGGCAGTGATAGTAGCCTGCGGATAGCGTTGAGCCAGCATGAGCGACAGCACCCCAGTGCCTGTGCCCACATCGAGGATGCGGTCACCGCCCTGCGACAGCGTGCCCAGCAAGTCACTGTCAGTGCCCACCTTCATCGCCGCATGCGACTGCTGTATCTCAAACTGCTTAAACCTGAATATTCCCTTCTTGCCCATTACCGTGTTTTTAAAAAAAAGATAGCCTGGATAGCCTATATAGCCTGGACAGCCTGGACAGCCCGGATAGCCTATATAGTCTATTGCATCTATCCCCCTCTATCCTAACCCATACGACAAAAAGCGTTAAGCGGTGTGCTTAACGCTCCGGGTAGTCCATAGCAGAATCGAACTGCTCTTTCAAGAATGAAAATCTTGCGTCCTAACCGATAGACGAATGGACCAACAATCGACGAGCACCACTGCTGCCTTGCGGCATACTGCCGTGGCTTCACGTCGTTATGAGGTTATTACCTCCAGTCTGCGATTAGGCCAACTTGTTGATGTAGAGGGCCAACTTAGACTTGAGGTTAGAAGCCTTGTTCTTCGAAATCACGTTCTTGCGAGCCAGCTTGTCGAGCATTGAAGAAACTTTCTTGTGCTGTTCGAGAGCAGCAGCCTTGTCAGTCATCTTGCGCAGGTCGCGTACAGCGTTGCGCATAGTCTTAGCGTAGTAACGATTACGAAGTTTGCGAGCCTCTGATTGGCGGATTCTCTTAATTGCTGATTTATGGTTTGCCATAATTATAAATTACTATTTTGTTTCTTTGTTGTTATTATTTAGTAGTCCATAGCAGAATCGAACTGCTCTTTCAAGAATGAAAATCTTGCGTCCTAACCGATAGACGAATGGACCAGCATGCGCTTGTGGCGCAAAATGCGACTGCAAAGATAGGAATGATTTTTTAATTGACAAAATATAACACAAAGAAAACGTGATTTTTAGTCGATTTTTTTGAAAAAAACGCAAAAAATAGGCAAAAAAGCACTATCTTCGCAGTGTAAAACGTCAAAAAAAGAGACATAATCTTTCCAGTCATGTATGACAAGATGCGAGGCATAGTGCTCAACACGGTGAGGTATAACGACCGCACCAGCATCGTGCATGTTTATAGCGACACGCACGGTCTCATGGCGTTTGCCGTGGCGCAGGGCAAGACCCAGGCTGCCCGCATGCGCAATGCCATGCTCATGCCGCTGTCGCTCATCGAGATGGAGGCGCGCATCACTCCGGGGCGCGAACTTGCCACCATGCACGACATGCGTCGCACCATGCCCCTCATGAGCGTGTATTGCGACCCTGTGAAGAATGCCGTGGCGATGTTCATGAGCGAAGTGCTCACTCATGCCATTCAGGAACGCGAGCGCAACGAGGCGCTTTATACCTTTATATATAATAGCGTGACCATACTGGAACACCTGGAGCGCGGCGTGGCCAATTTCCACATCTGTTTTCTCTACCGGCTGGGCATACTCATGGGCATCGAGCCCGACGTTTCTTCTTACCGTGAAGGTTACTGGTTCAACATGAACGAGGGCGTCTTCGTCCCCTCGGCGGTAAACGGGCGCGGACGCTACCTGCGTCCGCACGAGGCCAGCGTCATCGTCACGCTGTCGCGAATGCGCTATGACAACTTGCACCTTTTCCGCTTCAACCGCGACCAGCGCAACCTCATGCTCGACGTTATACTCGACTACTACAAGCTCCACCACAGCACCTTGGGGTCGCTGCGTTCGCCCGAGGTTTTAAAGCAGCTTTTCGTATAAACCTTACCCTACAATTAACAAAATCTACCATAGGTACAGTTTTTACTTGCAAATTGTTGTGCATTTCGGCAAATTTGTGTAATTTTGTAGCGTAACAGGGAAATTTTATTTATCAACAAAACAATACGAGCTTATGAAGAAATCTTTACTACTAGGACTTGTCGCCGTGATGGGCTTCGCAGCACAAGCGCAGCAGCTCACCAGCGTGAGCACTCTCTCCCACCCCATGAAGCGCCAGGGCGTGACCCTGAGCGAGCGTGCCGAGAAGGCATCCTTTGCAGCCAAGAAGGGCAAGAAGGTTGCTGCCAAGGCCGCCCAGCCTCTCCTTGACCAGCCTGCCGGCAAACTTTTTGAAAACATGTATGTAACCAGCGAGTCTTACGGACTGGGCTGGGGCGATGTCTATTACCAGCCCGTCGATGGCGGTTATGGCGCTGTCGTTGAAGGCGATGACGGTTGCCTCTACGTCAAGGGTCCGCTTTCGCAGGCCTACGTGTGGGGACTCGGTTACCCCTGGATCAAGCTTGAGAAAGGCGAGGGCGATGCCTATGTGATGTCGATGCCACAACCCTATGCTCTCGACTACGGAGACCTGTACTTTGTGGAGCGACTCAAATATGACGAAGACCTGGAGAGCTACGTCGCCGACGAGGACAACCAGACCGTGCGCTTCCAGTGGAAGGACAACGTGCTCACTCAGCTCGACGATGCCGTCATCGGCCTGTGCGACGAGACACACGACTGGTTCTACATGGGCGACTGGGACATTAAGTATGTTGTCAACAACGACAAGGTTGTCGAAGTTCCCAGCCAGGGTTTTGAGCAAGTTGACGTGCGCATGGACTACAAGGACGACCCCGAGGACCTCGATAGCGAGGACAAGCTCATGCTCACATTGTATGCCCCCGAGGACGAAACAGCAAATCAAGCTTATCTTGCTGGTTTTGAACCCAATCTACCCGACGCAGCAGTCGTTTACCAGGGCAACGAGGCTACACAGCAATTTGAGATTCCCGGAAGGCAATATCTGGGCGTCGATATGGAATACAGCTCACACATGTATCTGCTCAGCGGCAATGCCAAGATTGAGAACATCGACGGCTATGTTTACTTCAACTATGACGTGACCGACAAGCTCACACTGACATTTGAAGAAGGAAGCGAAACCATGGTGGCAGCCTATCCCGCTTCACTCGTAGTGAACTGCGGCCGCAATCAGCTCTATATTGCCGACGAGTTTGTAGCCCCCCGATTCACTGCCATCGAGGCTAAAGCACAGACACCTGCCAATCCCACCGACCTCACCGTCAAGGAATCAGTAAACTTCGACATCGTCAAGTTCGTCATCCCCGATGTAGATGTGCAAGGCGAGGAGCTCAACACCAAGAAACTATTCTACAACATTTATATCAACGATCAGGTTTACACCTTCGACCCCGAGGTATTCGTAGGCCTCGACGCACCCATGACCGATGTTCCCTATGGATTCAGCGAAAGCGAGTATGACATCTACATGAGCGCTAACACCAAGGTCAACACCATCTACTTCTACGACAACGACTATAAGACCATAGGCGTTCAGAGCGTTTACCGTGGCGGCTCCGAAGAGCGTCGCAGCGCCATCGTTACCTACACCCGCTCTACAACTGGCATCGACGGCATCAATGCCGATGTGCGCACCGTTAAGAGCGAGAGCTACTACAACGTGGCAGGCCAGCGCGTTGATGCTAGCGCAAGCGGTCTCGTCATCAAGAAAGTCGAGTTCACCGACGGCACAACAGCAACCTACAAGGTAGTGAAATAATCACACACCTTCATCCCTACTCTTAAAGCAAAGCCACCGCCCCACCGCGGTGGCTTTGTGCGTGTCGGGCTTTCAGCCTCTCATTGTTAATATATTTTCAATCACTAGTGTCCACGAAAATTTGTTAACAAATCCATTATTCCAATGAAATAGAGAGTTTTACGTGCATAAATTTCACGTATACTTTTCAAGTTTGTAATTTTGCATCCAAGTTACAAATTGTAAGTAAAATCGTAAAACTA